>JBEPXV010000008.1:0-17616 GCA_041641695.1 Gammaproteobacteria bacterium
CTCGACGATGAAATGCTTGTGCTCTTCGTCGGACAACGGCGCCGCATCCTGCTTCGGCATCAGCCACCGGCCTATGGTGATGAAATACAGCAGGCCGGTCCCCAGAACCAGCAGCCCGAGATGGGTGAACTCGAACATGCCGAGCGGGCGGCCGAACTCCGGGGTGTCCTGCAGGATGGCGGAGGCGAGTATGTTGGTGGAGGTGCCGATCAGGGTGAGAGTGCCGCCGAGCATGCCGAAGAAGCTCAACGGCAGGAGAATGCGCGCCGCCGGCCGTTTGTTGCGCCGGGCCATGTCCACCACCAGCGGCATCGCCATGGCAACCGCGGCGGTGTTGTTGACGATCCCCGACACCGGCCCGATCAGCAGGGCAATAATCAGGATCTGGCGCAGCTCGGAGTTTCCCACGATCGGGAACAGCCGCTTGCCCATCAAATGTACCAGCCCGGAGCGTTGCACGCCGGTGGACAGGATGAACATGCACAAAACGGTGATCGTGGCCGTGCTCGAGAACCCGGAAAGGCCTTCGGAAACGGTCGGAAAGGCGGCCTTGAGGTCGACGCCCCGCGCCAGCAGCCACTCGGAATGGAAGAGAATCGGGATGCCCATCACCGTTACCAGGATCAACAGCGCGGTGATGTCCAGCGGCAGCTTCTCGCTGGCAAACAGATACAGCGCGCCGCCGATGACGACGAAGACCAGGGCGATTTCAACGGTCATTGTTCTCAGGCTCCCGGGCCGGGGGATGAATGCCGGGGCCAACGGCGGCGCGGCGTGCCGGCCTCCGGAATCGTACAGCTTCGCGCGCAGACGCGAAACCACGGCCGCCGCGGGCGGCATCAACGACGGGCCGCGTTGCGGCAGTGCTACGTGCGCCGTTCCAGAGCGAGCTTGACGCCCAGGCCGATGAGCACCACGCCGCTGATGCGATGCAGCCAGGACAGGACGGCGGGGCGGCGACGGAACCAGGACGACAGATGCCCGGCGAACAGCGCCAGGGGCCCCTTGATGAGAAAGGTCAATGCTGCGAGGGACAGGCCCAGAACGAACAGGGCGGCGGTCGGGTTCGCGCTGTCCGCGGACACGAACTGCGGCAGGAACGCCAGGAAGAACACCGCGACCTTGGGATTGGCGATGTTGGAGAACGCGCCGTCGAAGAACAGCCGCCGCAGCGAGCGCCCTTCGTCCCGGGACAAGGCCAGGCTGTCGTTCGCGGAAAGAATGGCGCGAATCCCCAGGTACACCAGGTACGCGGCGCCGACGGTCTTGATGGCGAAATACAGCCACTCCGATGTCTGCAGTATCACGCCGAGACCCAGAGTCACCAGGATGGTGTGCACCACCAGCCCGGTGCTGATCCCGAGGGCGGTGACCAGGCCGGCGGCCTGTCCCTGGGTCACGGACCGGGACATGACCAGGATCAGGTCCTGGCCCGGCGTTGCGATCAGGGCGATGGAAGCGGCGAGAAACAGCAGCCAGGAAATGTCCATCAGCGATCTCCTTCGTTGCCGGCGTTGGGCTGCGGCATATTATGTCAGGCAAACAGGCACCGGACCGGAATCCGGGCCGCGCCTATGGACGCGGTACATCGACGGCGATCTCCTTGCCGCCGTAGCCGTGGACCGAATCATGGGCCCGTATGCTCACGGTGTCGATGCCGGCGGGTAGCTCGACCCGCCCCAGCGACCGCGTGAAGGGCTGCTCGTCCACGTGCGGGTGGGCCAGCTCGCGGACCGCGATGACTTCGCCATCCGCGTCCAGTACTTCCCACTTGTCCGCGTAATGGTCCCAGCCTTCGTCGGCGTGCTCGACGGTGACCGAGAACCTGCAGTGGCCGTTGCAGCTGACGTCGGCCTCCAGAACGTCGGCCTCGCCGGCGAGGCCGGTCGCAACCGGTACCAACGCGAACGGTAGAACGGCGATTACTTTATACATGAGTCCTCCCGGAAGGGATTCGTGGCTTCTCGCCAGGCGCGCGATGTTGTACGGATCGCGAAAAACACCGTATGTGACGGCAAGCGTTCCCGGCAACGGCGCACCGGTCCGGGGCATTCACGTTCTTCGCGTGTCTGGCGAGACAGATCATTCCTTAGGATTGACCTGCAGGCGCCGGAGTCGTTCCAGGCTTTCCGACGGCCAGTGCTCGCGGCGGTCGTAGTACTCGTGCATGACGGGCGCGCCGGGCGGAATGACCACCCACGGCTGCCTCGACATCGTGAAGATATGGATGTCCGGCGGCAGCTGGTCCGGGTCGTCCAGGGTGCCGACACGGATGAAACGCACGCTGTCGCCCAGGCCGGGGTAGTTGCTCCAGACCGCGACGCGGCACTCCGGGCAGCGCGCGATTCCCTGGCCCCTGCCGCTCGCCGACGGCGTATGCACGACCTCCGGAGCGCCCCGCAACAGCGGCACCCGGTCCGCCTCGATCAGGGCGTTGATGACAAACGCCGAGCCAGTCTCGCGCTGGCACCAGCGGCAATGGCAGCAGTGCACGAACAGCGGCTTACTCGTCAGCCGGTAACGTACGGCTGCGCAGGTGCAACCACCTTCTGGCTGCGGACTGGATTGCTCGATCATGGTGTCAGCGGTCCTGTCGAAAAGTGATGGAGAGATTGTATTTCAAAACACGCACTCCTTTCCGTTGTCCCCGGGTATCGGGCCTGAAGCCCGATCCCAGTGCATCCCGCCGATAGTATTGCAGCGTGCAGCGGCGGGTACACCAGCTCTTGTCGTACCGCGCCCGTCGGGCATCAGCCCCAGGGGAACCCGTTCCGGGGCGGCAGATTCCGCTTGCCTTTCAGTGCCTCGGCGATACGCAGGCCCTCGTTCCACTTCGCCATTCGCTCGGAGCGCGCGAAGGAGCCCACCTTGAGCTGGTCCACGCCCCAGCCGACGGCCAGATGGACAATGGTCACGTCCTCGGTCTCGCCGGAGCGCGCCGAGACGATGGCCTGCCAGCCGGCGGCCCGGGCCGCTTCCAGGGCCGCGCGGGTTTCGGTCAGGGTGCCGGCCTGGTTGGGCTTGATCAGCGCCGTGTTGCAGGCGCCGATGCGCGCTGCGTGCTCGATGCGCGTCGCATTGGTGCAGATGAGATCGTCCGCCACGATCTCGACGCCCACACCCGCCCCCGCGGTGAAGCGCGTCATGGCGTCGTGGTCGTCCTCGGCCAGCGGATCCTCGATGGCGACGATTGGATAGCGCTCGAGCCAGCCCAGCAGCATCGCGGCCAGTCCGTCGCTGTCCAGTTCCTGGCCGTCCCGGGCCAAACGGTAGCGGCCGTCCCGGCCGAAATCGGTGGCCGCGATGTCCAGGGAGATGGCCACCTCTTCTCCGGGAATGTAGCCGGCGTTCTCGATGGCGCGCACCAGGTGATCCAGCCCGGCCTCGTTGGAATCGAATGCCGGCCACCAGCCGCCCTCGTCGGCGACCCCCATGAGCAGCCCGGCGTCGCGCATCAGCTCGCCGGCCGCGCAGTACACCTCGGCGGTCCATTCCAGGGCCTGTCCATAGTCGGCGGCGCCCACGGGAATGATCATGAAGTCCTGCACGTCCACCCGGCGCCCGGCATGGGCGCCGCCGCCGAAAATCTGGATCTCGGGCAACGGCAGCCGTATGTCGCCGGGCTCGCCGGAGAGATAACGCCACAGAGGCAGCCCCGAGCCGGCGGCCGCAGCGTGGGCCGCGGCCATGGATACGGCGATCAACGCGTTACCCCCCAGTCGTGATTTGTTTTCCGTGCCGTCGAGATCGATCATCGTCTGGTCGATAGTCGTCTGGTCGGCGGCGTCCAGGCGGTGCAGTGCATTGCTGATCTCGCTATTCACTGCGGCCACGGCCTGGGCCACGTCGTAGCCGGCGAAGCGCGTCCCGCCGTCGCGCCTGTCCAGCGCCTCGCCGCTGCCCTTGGATGCCCCGGCCGGCGCGATGGCCCGGCCCGAGGCGCCCCCGGCGAGGCGCACCTCGGCTTCCACGGTGGGCCGGCCGCGCGAGTCCCAGACGCGTCTGCCGGTCACTTGCTCTATCGATGTCTTCATTGGTTCAGCTCCCGGCGCCAGGCGAGACGCACCTCCTCGAGACGCGATGGTCTGTTCGCGAGCAGGGCGCGTGCGCAGCGCCTCACCTCGTCGCGGTCTTCGTCGTTGTCGATGTATTCCACAGGTGACTTGCCGTCGATACGGGCGAGGAACAGCGCCGGCAGCAGGGCGGCGGTTCGTGACTCCAGGGTTTCCGGGGTCTCCCAGTCCACCTCCCGCACATACGCCCCGGCCATGGTCCGGAAGCACGCGAGGTAGTCATCCCTCGCGGGCGGGTTCCAGAGACACTTGAGCAGCATGTGATTCAGACAGAAAGCGAGGTCAAAGGCGGGATCCCCGATGCAGGCGCACTCGGCATCCAGGAACACCGGACCGTCCGGGCCGATGAGGATGTTCTTGGGGCTGACGTCGCCGTGGATCATGGTGAGCCGGGTTTCGGCGGTGGTTTGGGCGAGCGCTTCCAGGTGGGTCTTGAAGTCCGGATGGTGCGCCGCCGTGGCCAGCAGGTACGGCTCGAGGCGGATGTCGTAAAAGATGTCCGTGCGCGGAAACTGCGCGGCCACGGACGGGTCGCCGGCGGTCGCCGAATGAATGCGCGCCAGCGTCCGGCCGACGTTTTCCGCGTCGCGGGTCTCCGCGTGTCCCTGGCGCAGCTTCTCCTTCCAAAGTTCGTAGTGCTCGGGGGGCAGATACTCCATGACGAAGAACATGCACTGGTCGTCGTGGTGGCGGACCCGGGGCGCACTGCCCGGAACGACCCGGCCGGCGATCTGGTACCAGCGGACCTCGAAGCGGTTGCGTTCCACTGGCGCAAGCCACTCGGCTTCCACCTTCAGCCGGTCCAGCGCCCGCTTCACGCAGTATGCCTTGTCCCCCGCCGTTGCTTTCCAGATCTCCGAGGACACTCCGCCGGTCATCGGCATGAGCTCGGGCTCGTCGTGATCGCCGATCAGGCCGGCTTCGCGCAGGACCGTGGCGATGTATTGTCTGCTTATTCCGGTCATTGCTCCGGGGTGACGGGGTGTCGGCTTGCTGGCCGGGCATTCTAGCTCAGTGGACGGCGGCGGGGTTGCGGCGGCTCGCCGTCGAGCGGCCACCGGCGGCCCGGCAGGCTGCGCGGCTGTTGTTCCATTGAAGCGCAAGGCTACCCGTCACCGAGTCATGCCAATGGAGGCCGGATGGCTTCTTTCCTCGTCCGGTCAGGTTGGAGCCGGGGCGCCGTTTTCACGTTCGACGCCGGCGAACTCGCTCAACATGAGCCAGGATTGAATGCGGCGGGTGAGCGCGCGCGGACCGCGCAGCGTAATCCTGCCTTTCTCCAGCGCGGTGTCCAGCGGCAGATCACCCATCCACACGTCGGTGAGCGTCGCCAAATCCGTGTTGATATACACGTCGACCTCGAAGCCGGGATCCTTTAGGCACACGTCCACCATGCCGCGATCTATCACCAGCCAGTAGAAACGCCGCCGCGACGGCACATCCGTGAGCTCGAAGTGCAGCACGGTGCGCCCCTCGGGAAACTTATCGATATACAGGCGCCGGTGGATGTCCCACATCAACAGCTGGGGGTCGAGCTCCTCGCGGGGGATCTTCCTGCGCGCCCAGCGCTTGCCCCAGCTTCCCAGCCCCTCGATCACCGGCCTCAGTGCCTGCCCGGCCTGTGTCAGGCGATACTCGGTGGCCGTCTCGCCGGCGCCGCTATGCCGCTCGACGACACCGGCGTCCTCCAGGCGCTTCAGTCGCTGCGACAGCAGCGAAGGCGACATCAGCGGCACCCCGCGGTGGATATCGTTGAACCGGTGGCTGCCGCACAGCAGCTCGCGGATGACCAGCGGCGTCCAGCGCTCGGCGAGGATTTCGGCGGCCTGGGCCACCGGGCAGAACTGTCCGTAGCCTTTGGGCATGCACGCTACGATATCAACTCCTTCAGGCCCTCGTCACTACAAAAGCTGAAGTCGTGAAAACGCGGCCCACCCCGCTCCGGCAGGTTTGTACACCAACCGCCGACCGCGCTGTTGCTCGATTGGCCGTGTAAAGCCCGACGCCGCCCCGCGGTCGGTGGACGTATTCCAGAAGGCCGGCTACTCGGTATTGCGGCGCGCCACGGCGACACCGTTCAACCTCATTCTGGAGGCCCGGGCCTGACCGTGGTTCGGGATCGATGCCGGTTCGCAGCCGTAGGCGCATCAACTATACTGTCGGCGAGTTGCCGTTCGACAAGAAGCAGAGCAATTGATCAAGCAGCCCGGGAGGTGAGCGATGCCCCAAGCAGTGGAAACCGAAAACGAGTTCGTGGACTTCTGGAATGAGGTCCTGGTACCGAAGTTCGTGCGCTTCAAGCATGTGCTGGTCGGCGGCCTGACCCACCACAGCGAGAAGGTCTTCCCCGGCCTGCAGGTCCGGGAGGGCGACCAGGTGGTGGACGTGGGCTGCGGGTTCGGCGATACGGCGATACAGCTGGCCGACCGTGTGGGTCCCTCGGGATTCGTCACGGGCATGGACTGCTGCGAAGCGTTTCTGGCCTACGGTCGCGAGGACGCCAGGGCGAAAGGGATCGAGCATATCCGGTTCATCGACGCCGACGTGCAGACCTATCCATTCGAGCCCGAGCACGATTTCTGTTTCTCCCGCTTCGGGACCCAGTTCTTCGAGAACCCCGTCGCCGCGCTGCGCAACATGCGCACTTCGCTCAAGCCGGGCGGCATCATGACGATGATTGTCTGGCGCACCATCGACGACAATCCGTGGCTCGGGCTGCCCAAGCAGATCGTGCTCGATTTCCTGCCCCCGCCGGGCGACGACGCCCGCACCTGCGGGCCGGGCCCGTTCTCCATGGCGGATCCCGACACGGTCACCAGGCAGCTGGAGATAGCCGGCTACGACGGTATCGAGTTCGAGCGTATCGATGCGCCGCTGCAGGTCGGCAACAATCCGGACGACGCCTTGGAATTCCAGCTCGCCCTCGGTCCCGCAGGGGAGGTGTACCGCGAAGCCGGCGAAGAAGCGGAACGCCAGCACGACGAGATCGCCGCCGCACTGAAGACGGAGCTGTCCAAATACGAAACGCCGGAAGGGATCGTCATGCAATCCAGCTCCTGGAAGATCAGCGCCCGCAATCCCGGATAGTTTGAGCGAACGGTCGATCCGGCAGACGAAGGCGTAAAGATATCCATCGCAGATCGGGTTGTAACCCGGCCTGCGGTACCGGGTTGGTTCGGTGGTCGACGGCGGCGGGCGGGTTCGTCAGGTGTCGCCGTCGGCGTCCGCGCGCGCCGGCGCGGCGCCCAGCGCCGTGTAGAGGTTTATGACTTCCAGGCTCACGTCGCGTTCCGCGTTGGCCAGGTCCTGCAGTGAATCGTTCCAGGTCCGCTGGCTGTCGAGGACGTCGATGAAGTTGACGAATCCCTGCCGGTATAGCTCCCGGGACTGCTCATAGGCGATCCGGTTGCTCTCCACGGCATCCTCCAGCGCCTGGCGCTGCCGCCAGGCCCCCTGGTAGCCGGCCAGCGCCGACTCCACTTCCCGGAGCGCCTCCAGCAGCGTCTGCCGGTACGTGAGCGTGGCCTGGACCAGGCGCTCCTCGGCAGCCGTGACGTCGGCGTGCCGGCGGCCCCCGTCATACAGCGGCAGCTCCACCAGAGCCGACAGCGACGCCAGCACGGTGGTTACCACCGAGCCCTCCCCGATACCGGAAAAGCCTACACTGATGGTGCCGGGCAGAGTGAGGCTCGGATACAGCTCGGCTGCGGCGATGCCGATTTCCGCCGTGGCCACGGCGAGCTGCAGCTCCGCGGCGCGGATGTCGGGACGGCGCCGGACCAGCTCGGCCGGCACGCCCACGGCGCGCCCGGTCCGGCTGGCGGGGATTTCCCCCGAGTCGTCCTCGAGCAGGTCGTCCACGGCGCCGGGCGGCTCCGCCAGCAGCACGGCGAGCGCGTTGCGCAAGCGGTCCACCTCCGTGCGCAGGGGTCCCAGGTCCGCCCGCAGCGAAGCGACTTCAGACTGGGCGCGGACCCGGTCCAGGGCCGGCGCCAGCCCCGAGTCGACCCGGGAACTGACCAGGGACAGGGTCTGCCTCTGTAGTTCCAGCGCGCTCTCGGTCAATGCCAGGCGGCGTTCCGCCGCGCGCAGCCCTACGTAATTGGTCGCGATCTCCGAGACCGCCAGGCGTCGCGCCTCGTGGCCCAGGGCCTGCTGGCGGGCAACCCGCGCCCAGGCGGCCTCGCGGCTGCGGGCCAGGCCGCCGAACAGGTCGATCTCCCAGGCCCCCGACAGCCCTGCCCGGGCGGTGCCGCCGGATTCGCTGTCGTCATCATCGTCGCCGCGTTCGTAGCGGGCATCAACGCCGGTTTCCCCCGACGCGTCGAGACTCGGCCCGGTTTCCGCCACCACGCCGCGGGCGGCCGCGCGGGACTCCCGCAGTCGGCTCATCGCCACGTTGATATCGAGATTGGCGTCCAGTCCCCGGGTAATGAGCGTGTCCATGACCGGATCCTCGAAATGCGTCCACCATGGACCGCGGGCGGTTTCGTCCTCGAACAGGGGCGGCACGGGGGCGTCGTAGGCGTCCGGCACGTCCGGCGACGGCGGCGTATAGTCCGGCCCGACGGTCGCGCAGCCCGCCAGCAGGGCCGCGCACAACAGGCCGGCGAACCGGTGCTTGGCGGGGCCCGTCCGGTTCAAGCCGAGGTTTCCCGGCTCGTGCTCGATACCGAACGATCCAGCGCCGGCGCCCGGTCGAGCTGGTCGTCCAGTGCCCGTCCGAAGTCCCCGCGACTGCGCGCCAGCGGCGCCAGCAGCCGGTAGACCACGGGGGTGATGTACAGGGTCGCCAGGATGGCGAAGCCGAGGCCGCCGAAGATCACCCAGCCGATGGAGCCGCGGGCTTCCGAGCCGGGGCCGGCGCTGAGAATCAACGGCACGCCGGCCAGGGAAGTGGACAGCATGGTCATGGCCACCGGCCGCACCCGGATGACCGCCGCCTCCTGGGCCGCCTCCGCTACGGAGCGCCCCTGGTCGCGGAGCTGGTTGGCAAATTCCACGATGAGAATGCCGTTCTTGGCCATCAGGCCCACCAGCATCACCAGGCCGATCTGGCTGTAGATGTTCAAAGATGTGCCGGACAGCCACAGGGCCAGCACCGCGGCCGCCAGCCCGAAGGGTACGGTGACCATGATGACCAGCGCGCTGGCGAAGCTCTCGAACTGCGCGGCCAGCACCAGCAGCACCACCACAAGGGCGATGGCGAAGGTGATCAGCATCTCCCGGGTGGTTTCCTGCAGGGCTTCCGCCTGTCCCGCCAGCACCAGGTCGATTCCTCCGGGGAGCACTTCCGCCGCCAGGGATTCCAGGTCCGTGACCACCGTCGCGAGGGGCACATCCGGGTCCAGGGTCCCCTCCACCTCGATGGCCCGGCGCTGGCCATGACGCTCCAGCTCCGTCGCCGCACCGCTCTCCTCGAGGCGGATCAGCGCCGACAGCGGCACGATCCGGCCGCTGTCCGTTGATACGTACAGGTTGCGCAGGTCGTCGGAATCATTGATCGCCCCGTAGCGCGACTCGATCATGACGGGCACCGAGTCGTCCTCCACGTTGAGCTCGGCGACCTCGGAGCCGTCCACCATGGCGCGCAGGGTGGAGGCGATGCCGTCAATATCCACGCCCAGGTCCGCGGCCCGCTCGCGATCGATCATGACTGACACCTGCGGCTGGGTCGTGGAGTACTCCATGACCGGTGAGCGGATGGCCGGGATGCGCAGCTCGATGGCGTTGATCAGCTCGTCGGCGGCCTCGGCAATGGATTCATAGTCGGAGCCGGTGACCGCGAACTCGATCTCGGACCCGCCGCCCCCGCGGATGCTCAGGCTGTTGGGGTTGCGCACGCCGCCGCGCGCGCCCGGAATGGCATTGATTGCCGGGGTCAGCTCGGCGGCGATCTCCTGCTGGCGCCGCCGCTCGCCCCAGGGCGCCAGCGGCGCGGTGACGTAGCCGCGGTGCAGGTCCCAGCGCCCGATGATCGAGTAGATGTGCTCCGCCTCGCCGCTGTCCACCAGCGGCTGCAGCAGCGCCTCGACCTGCTTCACCTGGCGGTCGCTGTAAAGCAGGTTGACGCCGTCCGGCCCCTGCAGGGTGATGATGATGGCGCCCCGGTCCTCGGTCGGCACCAGCTCCTGGTCGAGGGACTGGAACAGAGTCGCGACGCCGGCCACCAGGAACAGGGACAGGCCGACGGTCAGCACCGGGGCTTTCATGAGCGTCGCCAGCGAGCGTTCGTACAGCGACACCACACGATTGCCCGCGCCGCCGACAACCCGACGGATCCTGCCCGGCTCCGAGCCTCCGGTCCCGAGGCGGGCCGACATCATGGGGCACAGGCTGAGGGCGACAAACGACGAGATCACCACGGAAATCGCCAGGGTGAATCCGAATTCCCTGAAGAGCTGCCCGGCCTGCCCGGGCAGGAAGGCGATGGGGATGAACACCGAGGCGAGGGTCACGGTGGTGGCGATCACGGCGAAGAACACCTGGCGCGTGCCGAGCACCGCGGCGGCCAGCGGTTTGACCCCCTGGCGCTTGACGCGCTCCACGTTCTCCAGCACCACGATGGCGTCGTCCACCACCAGCCCGGCGGCCAGAACCAGCGCCAGGAGCGTCAGGATGTTGATCGAGAAGCCCAGCAGCCAGATGGCCGCCACGCTGCCCACCAGTGACACGGGTATGGTCACGGCCGGTATCACGGTGATGCGCGGGGAGCCCATGAAGATCATGATCACCAGTATTACCACGCCGACTGCGAAGAACAGTGTGATCAGCACCTCGGTCACCGCGCCCCGGATGAACACCGCGTCGTCGGACACCTCCACCAGCTCCAGGTCGTTAAGCTGGGCGTTGAGCCGCTCGACGACCCGTTCGACGCCGTTAGAGATCTCGATGGTGTTGGACTGGGGCTGGCGCACGACGCTCAACCCGATGACTGGACGGCCATTGAGACGCACGTAGGACCTGGCCTCGGCGGGACCGTAGAAGACGCTGGCGACGTCGCCGATCCGCGTGCTGTCGTCAATCAGGATCCGCTCGATCAGCGACTCCTCGACGACGGTGGCGTCCGCCCGGATGAGCAGGTTCTGCTCGTGCGACTCGACGCTGCCGGCGGGTACGTCGAGACTGGCGCTCTCCAGCGCCTCGGCAATATCGTCGACGGCCAGGCGGCGGCTGGCGAGACGCGCGGGGTCCACGATGATGTTCAGGGTCCGCTCCCGGTTCCCGTTCAGCCTGACGTCGGCGACCCCGGGCACGCTCAGCAGCGCGGGCTCCACCCGGTCCTCGATCAGGCTGGTGAGCTGCTCGTTGGTGAACGAGTCGCTCCAGGCCGCGAGCTGGATGATCGGCTCCGCCTGGTCGTTCGCCTTGACCACCACCACGTTCTCGACGCCGTCCGGCAGCCGGCGCTCCACCTCGGCGACCGCTTCGCGCACGTCGTTGGCGGCGACATTGACGTCCACCGACGGGTCGAAGGTCATGTACATGCGGGCGTTGCCTTCCTCGCTGGCGGCGCGGATGGTGTGCACTCCCGGTACCCGCGCGGCGGCGCCTTCCAGGTGCCGGGTGACCTCGGCATCCATGGTCGCCGGCGCGGCGCCGGGGAAGTCCGCCCGCACCGTCACCACCGGCCGCTCGATGCTGGGCAGCTCTCGAACCTCCACTCCCAGCATCGCTGCGATGCCGGTGATGACGATCATCAGGTTCATCACGATCGCCAGGATCGGTCGCCGTACGCTGATCGACGGCAGATCGCTGGTGCCTATGGATGGGTCACGCGCCATTGCCGGTCTCGGCGAAGGTCTCCCGGACCGTGGCGTCCACGGTGCGTCCGGCGTGCAGCCGCTGCACGCCCTCCACCACGATCTGGTCCTCAGGGGTCAGCGGCGCTTCGACCAGGATCCACTGGTCCTCGCGCTTGATGACGTTCACGTCCACGCGCTCCGCCTCGCCGTCCACCACGCGCCACACGTAGGCGCCGCGCCGGTCCCATTGCACGGCGATGGAGGGCACTGAAGGCAGCCGCTCGCCCTGCAGCGGCAGACGGATGGTGAACGACATGCCGGTGCGCAGCAGGCCGTCCTCGTTGTCGATCCGGGCGCGCACTCTCAAGGTGCGGGTCTGGGGATCGATGCGGCTGGCCACCGAGTCCACCCGGCCCTCGAACTGGCTGCCCGGCATCGCCCAGGTAGTGGCCGCAATCGGGCCGCCTTCGCGGACGCCTTGGGCGAAGGCCTCCGGCACCTCGAAGTCCACCAGCAGCGTGGAACGGTCATCGAGCGTCGCGATCAGGGTGGACGTGGAGACCCTGTCCCCCACTGAAACTTCAGGAATGCCCACGACGCCGTCAAACGGCGCCTTCAAAGTGCGCTTGCGCAGCGCCAGCTCCGCCTGGGCCAGCTCGATGCGGGCCGCGGATACGGCGGTGCGCGCCTGGTCGACCTCGCTGGTGGACACCGCGCCGGTGGGCGCCGTGTTCTCGTAGCGATCCAGCTGCTGGCGGGCGTCCTGCAGCCGCACCCGGGCCAGGTCCACCGCCAGCTCCTCGTCTTCCGAGTCCAGCCGCATCAACGGCTCGCCCTCCTCCACGAGGTCTCCTCCCCTGAATAGAATTTCCGTCACTTGCCCGGCGGCTTCCGGGAACAGGGTCACGGCCCTGGCGGCATCGCCCGTGCCCACCGCTTCCACCACCGCGGCGTTGCTCTGCAGGCCGACCGGCATGACGATGACCGGTGCCGGTGATTCCGCCGCACTTGATGGACCCGGGCGCGCCTCGTCAACCGGCGGGGTGCCGGAAAATCCGGCCAGATCCGTCCACAGCACCACGGCAAGCAACAGGCCCACGGCGGCCAGGATGACCAGCTGCCTTGTCAGTGACATGAGGTGCTCTCCGGGTGAGGCGACGCCGGGTCGCCGGACGGGTGGCCGGTTGTCGCCCGGGCGGCAGGCAGAACGTGATTTTCAGCATGGAACATTAACACACCTCGATCTATGACCACCGCGCGACCGGAGCGTTTCCGGGCGACGCCGGCGAGCACGGGATCGGGCGCCTCGCCGGACGGGATGCAGGGAAGCCCGGCGTCGCCGCCCGCGGCCGGCGCGCTACGCCGGCTTGCAGGCGACGATCTGTACCACGGCACCTTTGCCGGTGTGGTACTTGCCTTCGACAATCTCGCGGTCCAGCTCCGCGGCATGAATGAGCTCCAGCCCGTCCAGCTCCTGCTGCAGGGCTTCCAGGCGCATGGTTAGCTCGGCGACGGGCGGCCCGCCGGTCCCATACTCGAGCTGCCGCGGGGTATACGCCTCCAGCACCAGCACGCCGCCGGGCTTGAGGCCTTCGATACACCGGTGGTGCAGCCGGGCGCGAATATCCGGCGGCACATGGCAGAAGATAGAGACGATGGCGTCCCAGGTATCGACGCCGATCTGAAAATGCTCCAGGTCCGAGACGAAGGTATGAATATGCACGCCGCGCTCGGCGGCGAGCTGCCGGGCTTTTCCGAGCCCGACCGGGGAAGCGTCAACCGCCGTCACCTCGCAGCCCTGCTGCGCGAGGTATACGCCATTGCGCCCTTCTCCCTCGCAGAGGCACAGCACCCTGCCTCTCGGGATGTAATCCACGACGGACACCAGGTAGTCGTTCGGCTCGGTGCCGTAAACATAATCCGGATCGCTGTATCGCTCGTCCCACTTGACCATGTGGTTACCCCTTGCTCTGCTTTTTGACCGAGGCGTGCGCCACGACCCGGCCGTCGCCGGTATAAGCCTCGTGGTTGGCTTCGATATCGTCCAGCTTGTAGCGGTAATTCACCATGATGCCTGCCGATTGGCCGAGCCCCTTGCTGGAGGTGTCACCCAGCCAGTTCAGCCGCTCGACCCGGGCGCCGTTGCTGAGATGGAAATGCGCCACCCGGTCCCGCGCCCGCTCGCCCCGCTTGGCGCCGAGCAGGTAGCGGGCGCAGTTGCGCATCAATGGAACGCGCAGCGCGTCGACGATATCGTCGTCAAGGTGCCAGTCCTCGCGGGCGAGCAGCGAGCGCACGGCCGCGGTCACCTCGTGCTTGCCGGCGGCCGACCGGATCGCATCGGCTTCCTGGCTGCTGAACAGCTCGCCGCGGTCTTCTTCGTCCTGGTCGAGCCGTTCATCCAGCCAGGCGAGGAAATCCGGCAGCGGTGAGAGGGTGGCGAAGGTACGCAGATTGGGCAGATCATGCACCAGGGCGTCGACTACCTGCTTAATCAGGAAGTTGCCGAAATTCACGCCGGCCAGCCCCTTCTGGCAGTTCGATATCGAATAGAAGATGGCCGTGTCGGCCCGGCGGGGATCCAGCGCCGGGGCTTCCGGGTCCAGCAGCCGCTGGACGTTGTCGGCCATGCCGTGGACCAGCGCCACCTCGACGAAGATCAGCGGCTCGCCGGGCAGACCCGGATGGAGAAACGCGTAGCAGCGCCGGTCGGAGTCCAGGCGGTTCTTCAGGTCCGTCCATGATCGGATCTCGTGGACCGCCTCGTAGTCGATGAGCTTCTCCAGCAGCGAGGCCGGGGAGTCCCAGGTGATGCGCCTCAGCTCCAGGAAGCCGACATCGAACCAGGACGTCAACAGTCTCTTGAGGTCGTTGTCCAGCGCCTTCATCTCCCCGTCCCGGCGGGTCAGAGGCAGCAGGTCGGCGCGCAGATCCACAAGGAATTTAATCCCGTGGTCGAGGCCGTTGAACTCGGTGAGCAGGCGAACCCGCGACGGCACCAGGGCGTCGCGAAGACCGGCCTCGGCATCGCGCCGGTCGCCCGGGCTTTCCGCCTGCGTGAGTGACGATATCGCGGTATGAACGCGGGAAGCGTCGGTATCGTATTCCTGCGCCAGCAGACGAAGGAAGCGCTCCCGCCCCGTGGCATCCAGGCTGAGATAGGCGCGCGCCAGGTCGATCGCCCGCAGGCGGGACGACACTTCGCCGCCGCGCCGCTCCAGGCAGGCGTCGAGCTGGGCTCGCAGGCGGGCCAGATCGGCATCGGGCAGCCCGGGCTTCAGTGTCCCGCTGATCTGACGGTTGCCGCCGCCGGTGACGCCGCGCACCGTCTGAAGCAGGTTCCCCAGGGTGCGATCGAGGAATGTGGTTGATTGCTCGCTCATCTGGATCACAGTTTCGATTGTCGGATCCGATTTTGCCGCAGACCCGACGCTTGCTCATGTCATGAGTGAATTGCCGGCACGGGCCGGGGCGGATTGCCGCCGTGGCCGGCCCCGGCTGACCGGGAACTTTTGCTCCGCCGGTTTCGTCCTGGTGGGGGCCTCGTCAGCGAGGCCCGACCAACTATATACATATTCGCACACCGGAGGATTACAGTTATGAAAATCGCCCTGTCAGGCACCCCGCCTCTCGACCACATGTTGCGCATCGCACCTGCGGCCCCGTTTTTCCGGACCGCCCGGTCGGCAACGGACCGCGCGCGTGGTCTGTTGACCACCGCCTGCGCCGCGGCGGGACTGATGGCGGCTGCCTTGCTGCTGCCGGGGACCGCCGCCGCCCAGGCGGCCAGCACGACGTCGGTGCTCAAGACCGAGCTCGTGGGCGAGGAAGGTACGGAAGCGAACATCGTCGAGTTCGATGTCGAGCCCGGCTGGGAAACCCAGCGCCACATCCATCCCGGTCACGTCTTCGTGCTCGTGAGGGAGGGCACCCTCGTGGTCGACGTCGAGGGCGAGGAGACGAGGACGGTGTCGGCCGGCGAGGCGTTCTACGAGCTGCCCGACAAGCCGATGGTCGCCGGCACCGACAGCGCCGAGCAGGGCGCCCGATTCACCGTCTTCCAGGTCGGCCCCACGGGCGAGCCGATCATGGTGCCGCACAACGACTGACCGGCCGGGTCGTTCTCTTCACCGGGCTCCGGCGTTTCGTTTCAACGCCGGGCCCGGTTCCGCCCGCCTGCGGCCGGCGCGCGGAGCATAGCCGCCGGACGACTGGAATGTGGCAACCTGGGTGGGGCCGGCAACGGGTCGCCCGGTACCTGGTTCAGATCGCGAAGCGCTCGCCGTGGGCCGCCCATTCAGTATCGGGAACAATGGCCATCTTGCCGATGTAATCGCTGCCGCGGCCCACGAAGTACTCCTCGGCGCGGTGGATGTCGGACAGCCGGAACGTACCGTGCAGCACCGGCCGCAGGCTGCCGTCGCGAATCCATTCGATGAGCTGATCGGCCTCGTCGCGGGTGCCGTGGGAGACGCCGAACACCTGGACCTGGTACAGGTAGATTCGCGTCCAGAGGATCTCGGTCACATTGCCCGCGCTGGCCCCGGCAATGGAAAGGCGGGGATAGGTACGGCGCTCCGCCATGCGCTGGATCATCACATCGATCAGCGGGTTGGTCATGGCGCCGCCGGCCAGGTCCATCACCGCGTCGATGACCCGCCCGCCGGTGGCGTCGTTCACGGCGCGCGGCCAGTCCGTCACCCCGGTGCGGTCGACAACACTTTCGGCGCCCAGGTTCAGCAGCGCCTGGGTCTTGCCCGGACTGCTCACCGCGTGGGGCACGGCGCCAAGCAGGCGGCAGAGCTGGATCAGCGCCGTCCCCACTCCGCCGCTGGCCCCGGTCACCAGCACCTGCTCGCCGGCGTCGACGGATGCCGCATTGAGCATGTGCAGCGCGGTCTGGTACGAGCACATCCCCATCACCGCCAGCTCGGCATCGGCCAGCTCCGGGTTGGGCACGGCGTGGAACTGGTCGCTCGGGACTGCGATGTACTCGGCAAAACCGCCGTCCCGGCCATGGCCGTAATAGTCCGGCGTCAGATTGATGTCGCGTCGCTCGTCGGCATAGATGTTGAAGTCCAGCAGGCCCCGCTCACCGATGCGCGTCTCGTCGACCCCCGGCCCGACGGCGGCCACGCGCCCCACGACATCCGCCCCCTGGATGCGCGGGAACTGCAGCGTCGGCGCCCCGCCGATCTGAAAGGACGCGATATCGTCGTCCCGCTCGGTGGGATACAGGCCCTCGCGCACCTTGCGGTCGGTATTGTTCTTCGCCGTCGCCGTAACCTTGACCAGCACCTCCCCTTCACCGGGGCGGGGCACGGCCACGTCGTCTCGATACACGAGCTGGTCCGTGCCGCCGTGGCCGATCAGCTGAACCGCCGACATCTTGTCTGGAATCATAACTGCCTTCGATCTGGTAAACGGGGCAACCGCGGCCCGAATCAATCCGCGACTGTTCGTCATGCGGCCGCACGGGGACGCTTCCGGCCGCCAGAGCAGGGTACCAGCAACCGTGCTCAAACGTCGAACCACGGGCAGTCCACAGGAGTGCTCAATCGGGCGGGTTGCGAGGCATCGACCGCCGTGTGACGTTTCGGTGACCGCCACCGGCCGGCGGCGGTATGATACGTCTGTCAACCGGGCGCAACGCCCGCACGCGAAGGAGCAGAATGAACCGATTTCTTACAGTATTGTTGGTGGCGGCTTTCGTGCTGGTGGGGGCGAGCGGGTGTGGACAGGGTGATCCCGCCGCGCAGCTCCAGACGATCGACGAGCTCATGGCCAGGGACTTTCCG
>JBEPXV010000009.1:0-17057 GCA_041641695.1 Gammaproteobacteria bacterium
AGGGGGATCGCCAGCACCGCGCTCGCCGTTCCCATGATGCCGCCCTCCAGCATCATGACGCGGGTCAGCTCGGCGCGCGTCAGGCCGCTGGCCCGGAGCACGGCGAACTCCCGGGCGCGGTCGATCTGGATCGCCACCAGGGCGCTGAGGATGCCGATGACCGCGACGATGATGGTCAGCAGGCGCAGGACTTCGGTCACGGTGAAAGTCCGGTCGAACACCGCCAGGGACAGCTCCTTGATCCGCTCATTCGAGCGCGCGCGCAGGCCGGTGCCGCGCAGCTCGTCCTGCTCGATGCTCTGCAGGAAGGGCACGCTGTCGACGCCGGACTCCAGGTAGACGGCCATGGACTCGAACACCGGGTCGTTCCAGTAGCGGTCGTAGGTGTCGCGGTGCATCGCCACCGTGCCCCGGTCGGAGCCGTAGTCGTGGAATACGTCGATCACGGCAAAGTCCCGGCGGCCCCGTTCGGTGGGCAGCTCGACGGTGTCGCCGGGCTGCAGGCGGTGGTGATAGGCGTACGGCTCGGAGACGATCACCGCGTCGCGGTCCGAGAACGCCGGCCAGGCGTCGTCGCTCGAACGGTTGACGAGCTGGAAATTCTCGAAGCCGCGGACGCCCACGTCCAGAACGAACAGGGTGGTGGGCTCGACCTCGGTGGGCAGGCGCCGCCAGCGCCCGGTGCTGATCGCGGCGGTCTCCGGACGTTGGCGCAGTCTTTCTAGGACGCCCGGGTCGATGCCCCGTCCGCTGTCGTCGGCCCGGGATATGTACACGTCCGCGCGCAGGTAGTTGTCGAGCCAGTGGATGACAGTGAGCCGGAAGCTCTGGATCATGATCGACACGCCGATGGTGGCGGCCAAGGCGATGGTCAAGGCGCTGACGGCGACCTGCGCGCGGCTCATGGATGCCAGGACATTGCGCGCCGACCACAACCCCATCCAGCCGAACAGCCCACCCAGCAGCGGCACGGCGGCCCGCGCGAACTGCGCCAGGCCCGCCGGCACCAGGAAGGCGAAGCCGGCGATAACGAAGAACAGGCCGGTGAACCCGGCCGTAATGCTGCGCTGGGAGCCGAACAGGATCACCGCCGCGACCAGGCCCATGACAGCCGCGACCAGGAGTCCGGCGCCGCGCAGGCGCCGCGCCGCGATCTCCACCTGGGAGCGCGCCAGGGCCAGGCGGGGCTGCACGCGGGACGCTTCCAGCGCGGGCAGGGCGGTGGCCGCCAGCGCGGCGGCCAGTCCGAGGGCGCAGGCCCGGCCGATCGCGGCGGGGTCCACGACGATCCGGGTCACTTCCACCGTGAAGTACAGGTCGTTGATGGTGCGCGTGACGAGGTCGAGCAGCACCCCGGCAAGCCCGAGCCCCGCCAGGCTGCCGATGACGCAGCCCGCCAGGGCCAGCCATGCCGCTTCGGAGAGTATCTGCGTCATGACCCGGGAACGGGTCACCCCCAGGGTGCGCCATACGGCGAGCGCCTCGCGGCGGTTGAGCACGAACAGGGTCTGGGTGTTGTAGATCAGGAAGGCGCCGATCAGCACGGCCAGCAGGCTCAGGGCCGTGAGGTTGATCTGGAATGCCCGGGTCATCTGCGCCATGGCGTGGCTTCGCGACTCGCTGCGGCGCAGCGCCAGCGACTCCGGCAGCAGCGCTTCGAGCCGCCGGCGGCCCGCTTCGTCCAGCTCAAGGTCGATGCGGCTCAGCTCGCCGGTCCGGCCGAGCAGTTCCTGGGCCGTGGATATGTCCATCACCAGCACGTTGCGGAGCCCCTCGATGGCCGCGCCGTCGCCGCCGAGCAAGGCGACGATTTCCAGCTCCCGGGTGGCGCCCGCTGCCATGATCGACCGGGTGTCGCCCTTGGATACCCCCAGGCCGCGGGCCGTGTCAGCGGTCAGCACCACGCCGTTGTCCGAGCCGATGAGCGTCGCGGCATCCAGCTGTCCGCCGGCCCGGCCGCCCCCCACCGCCATGCCCGGCGCGGCCAGCGGGTCAATGCCCAGGACCTGAAGGGCGCGGTCATCGCGGGTCCGCGCGCCGCCGGTCAGCCGCGGGGCGCTGTGCCGGAATCCGTGCTCGACCCGCAGCACACGGTAGAAATCCTCGTCGATGCCGGCGGCGGCGGGCACGATGCTGTGCGTGGCCTGCCCCGAGACCGCCTGCTCCGCCAGCTCGAATGCCCGCAGGGCGCTGTGGTTGGCCAGGTCGATTGCCAGTACTACGGCGACGCCGAGCGCGATGCCCGTGACGGACAGCAGCAGTTGCAGCGGCTGGCGGACGAGGTGCCGGCGGTTCGCCCGGGCGAACAGGCTCATGAAGCGGACAATACGCCAGACTCGATGAACAGCACCCGGTCGGCGTAGCCGGCCACCAGCTCGCTGTGGGTGGCCATGACCACCGTGGTGCCGTGCTCGCGCGGTAGCCTCCGGACCAGGTCCAGCATCTCCAGCTCGGTTTGCGCGTCGAGGTTGCCGGTGGGCTCGTCGGCCAGCAGCAGCCCCGGCTCGTGGGCCAGGGCCCGGACCAGGGCGACGCGCTGCTGCTCGCCGCCGCTGAGCTGGTCCGGGAAGCTGTCGCCGCGGTCGGCGAGGCCGACCTCCGCCAGCAGCTCGCCGGGGCGGCGGGCGCGGGTGGTCGCATCGAACCCGTTCAGCTCCAGGCCGATCAGGATGTTCTCCCGCACGGTGAGCGTGGGAACCAGGTTGAAGAACTGGAATACGAACCCGCAACGCCGGCGGCGGAACAGGGTGCGGGCGTGATCGTTCATGGTGTGAATGGCCTGGCCGTCGACCCGGATGATCCCGGCGTCCGGCACGTCCAGCCCGGCGATCAGGTTCAGCAAGGTGGTCTTGCCGGAGCCGCTGCGCCCCTGGATCGCGGTAATGGAGCCCCTGTCGATGCGCGCGCCGGCGTGTGCGAGCACCCGTCGGCGCGCGCCGCCCTCGGCGTAGTACTTGTCGACATCCTCGAGAACCAGGTACGGCGTCATGGTGTTATTGTATATGCAGGCTTTTCGGTACTCTGGTTTTTCGGTACTCTGGTTTTCCGGGCTCGACTATGCAGTGGCTTCTTCTCCTCGTCCCCCTCGGCGTGCTCGCGTGGGGTATGTATCCACGTCCCGTCAAGGGCGGCGACGGCCGCGGCGCGGATGAATCGCACCTGGCGGGACCCGTCCGCGCCGCCTCGACCGTGCGCGTGGCGACGTTCAACATACACGGCGGCCGCGGGCCGGACGGCCGGCGCGACCTGTCGCGCGCCGCCGCCGACCTCGAGCGGATCGATATCGCCGCGTTGCAGGAAGTCCACGATTCGTGGCGGGCGCCGCGTCAGCTCGACCGGCTCGCCGCCAGGCTGAACCGGGTCGCCCTGGCGGCGTCGACCCGGCAGCGCTGGTTCCGGATGCACCGCTGCAACGGGCTCCTGTCGACACACCCGGTCGGCCGGTGGTCGCGAATCCGTCTGGCCGGTCACCCCCGCCAGCGCTTCCACTACCGCAATCTGACGACGGCGCAGATCGAGCTGCCGCAGCCGGTCTGGGTACTGTTCACGCACTTGAATCGCAAGGACGGCCGGGAGGAGCAGCTCGACCAGGTCATGCGGGAGTTCGTCAAGTATTCGCGGGCCGTGCTGATGGGGGACTTCAACATGAGCCGCAACGACCCGGCGATGCTGGAGTACCTTGCCCGCGGCGACATCACCGATGCGCTGGGGGAAACCCTGGATGACGACGATCCCGAGCGCATCGACTGGATCCTGTGCCGGGGCGTGAAGCCGGTCCGCGGCGGGGTCGTCGACTCCGGCGCCTCCGATCACCCGCTGTACTGGTGTGACATCGAGGTCGGCTGACGCCTTTACGGCGGCCCGCAGCCGCTGCCGGGCTTTTGTCGTTTTCAGAAGCGATGGGAAACGAAGTGGTACGCCTTCACCCCGAGCTCAATGCCCAGCGCGCGCAGCGCCCGCCACGGCTCCGGCGTCATGGGCTCGAGCGGCAGGGGCAGCGCGTCGGCATTGCCGTCCAGCGCATAGTCGGCCAGGGCCGGGCCGAAGACGGTGCCGGTGCCGATGCCCCGCCCGTTGTAGCCGTAAGCGGCAATGATACCCGGCTGCGGCTGCGACATGCGCGGCAGGTCATTGCCGGTGGTGACAATGTCGCCGTGCCAGCCATGCTCGAAGGAAACCGGGCCGATCTGGGGAAACATCCGCCGGACCTTGCGTCGCATCCAGCTCGCGTGGATGCCCCGCCGGCGGCGGTCGAGCTTGCCGATGCTGCCCACGATCAACCGGCCTTCCGCGTCCAGGCGCAGCGAGGTGAGAACCCTGGCGGTGTCCCAGGCGCCGTGCCCGTCGGGAAGAATGCCCCGGCCGATCTCCGGCGGCAGCGGCGGGGTGGCCAGCTGGAAAAAGCTGAACGGCACGACGCAATCGGCGATGGGCGCCACGAGCTCCGTGTAGCCATTGGTGGCCAGGATCACTTTGTCCGCCGCCACCGAGCCGTGGTCGGTCCGTGCCTGCCAGCCGCCGTTGCCCGGCGTGAGCTCGCGCACCGCCGTGTGGATATGGATCCGCGCTCCGGCGCCGGCCGCCGCCCGGGCCAGGCCGTGCGAATACGCCAGGGGCTGGATCGTCCCGGCGCGCGGGTCCAGCAGGGCGCCGTGGAAATAATCGCTGCCGATATGGCCGGCGGCCCTGGGCCCGTCCAGCAGTTCCACCGGCGCGCCGCGCGCCTGCCAGTCGGCGGCGCGGCGTTCCAGGTCCTGGAAGCCGGCCGGTGAATGCGCGCAGTGCAGGGTGCCGTTGCGCATGGGCTCGCAATCCATGGCGTGCCGCTCTATCAGCTCGAACACCCGTTCCGGACCGTCCGCCAGCAGGGTGAGCAGGCGCTCGCCGTAGTCGTCCCCGAGCCGCTCCAGGATTTCCTGCGGCGACAGCCACAGGCCGGCATTGACCAGGCCCACGTTGCGCCCCGATGCGCCATAGCCGATATCCCGCGCTTCCAGCACCACCACGGACGCGCCCCGCTCGGCCAGGCGCAGGCCCGCGGTCAGGCCGGTGAACCCGGCGCCGATGACCAGAACATCCGCCGCGGCGTCGACGGACAAGGCGCCGGCCGGCGGGGACGGGGCGGCACTCCGGGCCCACAGGCCGTGGCTGAGAGGGTCCCGTGTCAGGGTGTTGGTGTGGTCGTCGCTCATCTCATCGCATTCAGCCGGCAAGGTGAACCGAGCCGGTGACCGCCAGGGTGTTTTCGCCGTGCGCCAGCCGGGCGACGATGACCTCGACGCCGGCATCCACGACGCGGCTCAGGGTTTGCGCGTATTGTGGGTCGATGTCGGCGGCCGGTTCAAACCACCGGCCTTCGGGGCGATTGACGGCAAACAGAATGATCCCGCGCGCCCCCCGGGCCACCGCCAGGGCGAGCAGCTCCAGGTGCTTGCGGCCGCGTTCGGTGACCGCGTCCGGGAACCGGACCGCCTCGCCCACCAGCAGCGTGGTGTTCTTCACTTCGATATAGCAGTCCGGGCCCGCCGCGCTTTCCAGCAACAGGTCGAAGCGCGACGCGGGGTGGTCGTCGAAAACGACGCGGGGCTCGCTGCGAATGCTCGTCCAGGCGCCGAGGCCGTCTATCGTACCGTGCTGGATCGCGGCCTTTATTGCTGCGTTCACGCGGCTGGTGTTCACCCCCACCCAGCCGCGGCCCATGTCGACGCACTCCAGCGTCCAGGCCAGCTTGCGCTTGGGGTTGTCGCTGTGGCTGAGCCGCACCGGCGCGCCCGGCTCCCAGCAGCTCTCCATGGAGCCGGTGTTCGGGCAGTGGGCCGTCACCACCCCGACGCCGGGCAATTCCACGTCGGCGAGAAATCGCTTATAGCGTTTGATCAGGGTACCGCTGGTCAACGGCGGCAGATTCAGCATGCACGGCTCCCGGGCTGTGAACGCCGACCATAGCAGGAATACGCACGCTGCAACTCCGGGCTATGGCGGCACCCGCCGCTGCCCTGGACCGACCGCGATCGCATGATTCAGGGGACCAGCTCGAGACGGACTTCCAGCGTCCCGGAACCCAGGTTCTCGTAACGGGCGACGTAACGGTCGCCGGCCCTCGCCTTCACCGGTGCCGTGAGCGATCCCAGGGACAGCCAGTCGCCGGGCTCTAGGGTGATGCCGCGGTTTTTCGCTTCCCCCGCCATCCACAGGACGACATTCATGGGGTCTCCCAGCAATGCCGCGCCGGACGCCGGCGGCCCCGTCGCCTCGCCGTTGCGCAGCATCCGGACCGTGAACGCCGCGAATTCGGCCATCTCGAGTGACCCGGTATCCACGACCGGACCCATGACGCCGTAGCGGGCGCCGCTGTTCACCGCGGTGAGCACGGGCCCGGTCACCGGCTGGTCGGCGGCGATGATGATGTCGGGGATCTCCACGAAGGCGGCGACCCGGTCGATCGCGGCGAATGCTTCGGCAGGGGTCGCAGCGCTGTTGATGCGCCGGTCGGCGACCCGCACCAGGAGGTCGGCTTCCACCATCAGGTTGACGCCGTCGGCGACGCTTACCCGGGCGTCGTTGTCGAGGATCATGCCCGCCAGCAGCGTGCCGAGTATGGGCTCGTCCACGTTGAAGCGTTCCTGCGCGGCGGGGCTGGTCAGTCCCGCCTTGTAACCGAAGATATCGCCGTGGCCGTTGCGCAGGGCCGCCACTACCCGGCGTTGTATCTCCACCGCCGCGCCGGGATCGAGGTCGGCGTCCGTCTCGACGGGCGTCTGGTGTTTGTAAGCCGCCACGATGCGGTCCACCCAGCCGGATTGGGCCTGGGCGCTCGCGGCGAAGCAGACGACGGCCAGCAGGGTGCAGGCGCGAAGCGTCATGGAGGAAGCCTCCTCGTTGTTGATCGTGACTGGTCTATTCCGAACGGGCGTCGCGGATCGCGTCGATATACGGGTCGCAGGCGCGCCGCTCGCGGACGAACTCGTAGGCCTCCTCCAGCTCCCAGCCGAGGTTCCAGGCAAGATGGCCGATGGCCACGGCCGGCGCCCGTCCAACGCCGGCGGTGCAGTGGATATAGATCCGGTGGCCCACCGCTTCCAGGTCGCCCACCTGGCCCACGGCGCCCCGCATGCGGGCGGCGAGGTCCACGGGATCGAAATCGCGGATCGGATGGCGGTACACGGTGATCTCGCGCTTCGCATAGTGTTTCTGCAGCTTCCGCCAGCTCACGCCCAGGCTCTTCATGTCGGTATCGGACTGCAGGTTGACCACCGCCGTGATACGCGGGCCGTCCCGCAGGCGATCGATGTCCAGCGGGCTTTGCGGGTAGGTGCCGACGAAGACGGTGCGGGTGATCCGGTCGAAGTTGATCATGCCAATGGACGAAGGGGCCGAAGGAGCGTATTCGCGTAGTAAACCGAAGGATGAGCGGCCACTGATTATAGTAGCTTATGCTCGCTCGCGTCGTGTTGGATGCTGTCCCGGGCGGCGGGCGAGTCAATCGGTGTCGGTTCCGTGCAGAACGGGCTCGAGCGCCGGCCAGACGTTTTCCAGCAGCAGTGGCTGGGCGGCGGCGTTGGGGTGCACCTCGTCGTCCTGCATGAGCGCCGGGTCGGTCGCCACGTCCTGCATGAAGAATGGAACCAGGGCCGCGTCGTATTTCTCCGCCAGCGCGGGATACAGCGCCTCGAAGGCCTGGGTATACACCGGCCCGTAATTTGGAGGCAGGCGTATCCCCGCCAGAACGATTTTCGCGCCGCTTGCGCGAAGGGTTTCCAGGATACGGGACAAATTGCTCTCGATGGTGTCAATGGAGAAGGCGCGCAGCCCGTCGTTGCCGCCCAGCGCGACGATGGCGATGTCCGGCCGGTGGCGGTCGATGGTCGCGTCGAGGCGCGACAGCGCGTCGCGGGTGGTGTCGCCGCTGACGCTGGCGTTGACCACGACATGGGGATATCCGTTGTCTTCGAGCTTTTCCCGCAGCAGACTCACCCAGCCCTGCTGCTCGCCGATGCCGTGCGCGGAGCTGAGGCTGTCGCCCAGCACCAGGATGACGGGATCCGAGGCGGCGACCGGGGTGGTCGCTACCACGACGAACAGACACAACCATCTTATGAATGACATTCGGGACAGATCTATGCGAGCGACAGAACAGGCGATTGTGCGAGCCCGGGACCTGGTGAAGCAAGTCGACAGCCCTTCCGGCGAGCCGCTGCGCATCGTCAACGACGTGTCGCTTGAGGTGCGCGCCGGACAGAGCGTGGCCGTGGTCGGCGTCTCGGGCTCGGGCAAGTCGACGCTGCTGGCTTTGCTGGCCGGGCTGGATACCCCCACCGCCGGTTCGGTGTGGCTCGACGGGCAGCGTCTCGACGAGCTGGACGAGGATGGGCGGGCGCGCCTGCGCGCCCGCCGGGTGGGCTTCGTGTTCCAGTCCTTTCAGCTGCTGCCCGGCCTGAGCGCGTTGGAGAACGTGATGCTGCCGCTCGAGCTGGCCGGCATGGCGCGGGCCGCCGAGCTGGCCGGCCGGCATCTGGATGACGTCGGCCTGGGGCAGCGTGCCGGCCACTATCCGCCCCAGCTCTCCGGGGGCGAGCAGCAGCGGGTGGCCATCGCCCGGGCGTTCGCCGTCGAGCCCGGGATCCTGTTTGCCGACGAGCCCACGGGCAATCTCGATACGGAGACTGGTGGCCGGGTCGCCGACCTGCTGTTCCGGCTGAACCGGGACAACGGCACGACATTGATCCTGGTGACCCATGACCAGGCCCTGGGCGGTCGCTGCGACCGGGCGTTGTCCATGGCCGACGGCGGCATCTTCGAGGCTGCGAATTGAATCCCTGGTACATGGCATGGCGGATGCTGCGCCGGGAGTGGCGGGCCGGGGAGATCCGCATCGTCCTGCTGGCGCTGATCGTGGCGACCACCAGCCTGGTGTCGGTCACCGCCCTCAGCGACCGGCTGGAACAGGCCTTCGAGAAACAGGGCAGCGAGCTGATCGCCGCGGACCTGGTGGTGGAGCTGCCGGAGCCGCCCGACAGGGAGCTCATCGAGCAGGCCGAGGACCGCGGGCTTGCCCACACCCTGGCGGTCGAGTTCCGCAGCGTCGCCGTTCGGGGAAACGAGACCCTGCTCACCGAGGTCAAGGCCGTGGGCCCGGAATACCCCCTGCGCGGCCGGCTTCGGGTGTCGGCCGGCGGCGACGGGTCGCTCGCCGTGTCCGGCCCGCCGGCCACCGGGGAGGCCTGGGTGGACACCCAGCTCATCGCCCGGATGGGCATCGCCGTCGGCGACAGTCTTTCCCTGGGGCGGACCACATTCACCATCGCCGGCGTCATCACCTTCGAGCCAGACCGCGGCGGCATGGGGTTCTCCCTGGCGCCGCGCGTGATGATCAACGAGACGGACCTGACCGCCACCGGCCTGGTCGGCCCCGGCAGCCGCGTGGATTATCGCTGGATGCTGGCCGGCGAGCCCCCGGGGATCCAGGCCATGCGCGCCTGGCTGCTGGACAACGGGGTGGCGGAAGGCGAGCTCGAAGACGTGCGCAACGCCCGGCCGCGGTTCCGCTCGGCGCTGGATCGGGGCACCAGCTTTCTCAGCCTGGCCACGCTGGTCAGTGTCCTGCTGGCCGGGATCGCCATCTCCCGGGCGACCCAGTACTACGCCCGCCGCCACTGGGACCATGCCGCCATCATGCGCTGCCTGGGCGCCACCCAGGCTGACATCACGCGGATCTACGTCGGGCAGCTGGTGGTGCTCAGCCTGGCCGGCGGGCTGGCGGGGTCGGTGCTGGGCTATGTCGCCCAGCAAGGGCTGGTCTGGATGCTCCCCGCCATGATGAGCGTCGACCTGCCGCTGCCGTCCTACCGGCCGCTGCTGGTGGGTCTGGCGGCGAGCCTGATGGCGGTGCTCGGATTCGGCCTGCCGGCGATGGCGCGGCTGCGGGAAGTGCCGGCCATGCGCGTCATCCGGCGGGAGCTGGGCCCGGTGCCGCCGCGGGTGCGGGTGCTGTACGGCGCCGCCGCGGCGGTCATCACGGGCTTTGTCTTCTGGCTGGCGGACAATACGGCGCTCGCCCTGTGGATCATCGGCGGCACCGCAGGAACCCTGCTGCTCCTGGCGGGGGCGGCGGCCGCCATGATCCGCCTCCTCGGTCGCTGGCGCGGTGGGCTGGGGGCGTCCTGGCGCTTCGGCATAGGCAGCCTGGTGCGCCGCGGGGGGTCCACCGTGGCCCAGGTGGTGGCGCTAGGCATCGGTGTCATGGGCCTGCTGCTGCTGACGGTGGTGCGCACCGACCTGTTCAACGCCTGGGACGAGCGCCTGCCCGCCGACACGCCCAACCATTTCCTGATCAACATCCAGGCCGACCAGGTCGCGGGGGTCGAGGCATTTCTCGAGGACAATGGCGCCGACGTCTCGCGGCTGACTCCGCTGGTGCGCGCCCGCCTGACGGCCATCAACGATGAGCCGGTGGATCCCGATGATTACGAACAGGGCTTTGCCCGGCGGATGGTGCAGCGGGCCGCGAACCTGTCCTGGCTGGCCGAGCTGCCGGAAGACAATGAGCTGGTGGCCGGTCAATGGTGGTCGCCGGACCAGTGGGACGCGGGGCTGGTCTCCGTGGAGCGCGACTATGCCGAGGCGCTCGGCCTGTCCATGGGCGACGAGCTCACCTACCGGGTAGCCGACCGGACGTTCGACGTCCACGTGCACAATCTCCGGGAGGTATCCTGGGACTCCTTCAGCCCGAACTTTTTCCTGATCGTCCCGCCGGACCTGCTGGCGGACTTCCCGCAAAGCTATATCACCAGCTTTTACCTGCCCGCCGAACGCGGCGACGTCATCGCCCGCCTGATCGAGCGTTTTCCCAATGTCACGGACATCGACGTGGACGCCGTGCTCACCCAGGTGCGGCGCCTGATGGACCGGGTGAACTGGTCGCTGCAGTTCATCTTCGTCTTCGCGCTGCTGGCCGGCGCCCTGGTGCTGGTGGCGGCGGTGCAGACCACCCGCGCCGAGCGGCGCCGGGAGATCGCCGTGCTCAGGGCCCTGGGCGCGCAGCAAAGGCAGCTGCGTCTCGGGCTGCTGTCCGAGTTCGCGGTGCTCGGCCTGCTTTCGGGCCTGCTCGGTGCAGTGGCGGCCGGCTTGATCGGCTTCGGCCTGGCGGAGCTCGTGTTCGACATCCCTTATCGCTGGAGCCTCGAACTGTGGCTGGTGGGCCTGCTCGGCGGTGGCGCCGGCATTGCGCTGATCGGCTACCTGGCGTCGCGCCCGGACATCAAGGCCACCGCCTGGCAGGTGCTGCGCCAGTCGGAGTGATCGATGCGCGCCTTGGACGGGCATGTTCTCCCGACAGGCGGCACCGCGACGATTGTCGCGCCAAGCGGACAAGGGCATGGAGCTACTGAATGTTGTCATCAAGTGACAACGAACACGCTGTTGCCCCACTTCAGGTCGTTTATAATTCCAGCCACAATCCCCTGTTGCCCCCGGACGCGGCGGTAGATCAGTGATGTCACTCAGGGGTGAATCCAAAATACAGCACAGGAGGAGAGACAATCATGCCCGAACATGGTGGAAAATTTCTGACCACGGTCGTCGCGGCGGCGGCCGCCGTGGTGCTGGCGCCGGCGGCATCGGCCGACATCACCCTCAAGGCCTCGCACCAGTGGCCGGAAGGCGACGTGCGCGACGAGATGGTGCGCATCATCAAGACGGAAGTGGAAGCGGCGGACGTCGGCGTAGACGTGCGCATCTACACCAGCGGCTCGCTGTTCAAGCCCAAGGAGCAGTGGGACCCGCTCACCACCGGGCAGCTCGACATCTCGGCTTTTCCGCTGGACTACGCTTCCGGGCGCCACCCGCAGTTCAGCGCCACCCTCATGCCCGGGCTGGTGAAGAACCATGACCACGCCAAGCGCCTCAACGATTCCGAGTACATGGACGACATCAAGGCCATTATCGAGGATGCCGGGGTCATGGTGCTTTCCGATGCCTGGCTCGCCGGCGGCTTCGTTGGCCAGGATTTCTGCGTGACCGAGCCCTCGACGGTGGAAGGCAAGGTGATGCGCGCGGCGGGCCCGTATTTCGAGCGCATGCTGGCGGCGGCCGGCGCCTCCATCAACTCCATGCCGAGCTCGGAAATCTACACCGCCATGCAGACCGGCGTGCTCGACGGCTCCAACACCAGCTCCGGGAGCTTCGTCTCCTACCGGATCTATGAACAGGCGACCTGCCTGACCCCGCCGGGGGACTACGCGCTGTGGTTCATGTACGAGCCTATCCTGATGTCCAAGAGCAGCTGGGAGAAGCTCAATGACGAACAGCGCGACGCCTTGCGCGCCGCGGGCGAGAAGGCCGAGGAGTTCTTCTTCGGCGAGGCCAAGAAGCTCGACCAGACCCTGGTGGACACCTACGAAGAGGCCGGCGTCGAGATCGTCGACATGACCGAGGAGCACTACAACGCCTGGCTCGACATCGCCCAGGAGTCCTCGTACGCGCATTTCGCGGAGAATGTCGAAGGCGGCGAGGCGCTGCTCGACAAGGCGCTGTCGGTCGACTGACCGGTGCCCGGCGGAGACCGACGACGCACGGCGGTGGACGTGTTCATCGCCGCCGTGCGGCGCATCTCCTGTGCCGCGGGTCTCGCGGCAGGCTTGCTGCTGTTCGCCGCCGTGCTCGCCGTGTGCCACCTGGTGGTGGTGCGCTACGTGCTGGGCGACTCCGCCATCTGGCAGCATGAGTTCGTCACCTACAGCCTCATAGGAGCCACCTTTCTGGGCAGCCCCTACGTCCTGCTCACGCGGGGGCATGTCAATGTCGATCTGCTGCCCATCTACCTGGGCGGGCGGGCGCGCCTGGCGCTGGCGCTGGTGGCGGCGGTTCTGGGTGTCGTGTTCTGCGGCCTCATCGCCTGGCTGGGCGCCGGCCTGTGGCACGAGGCCTGGGCCGGCGACTGGCATGCCGACACGGTATGGTCGCCGCCGCTGTGGATCCCCTATATCGCCATGCCGCTGGGCATGGCCCTGGTGGTATTGCAGTACGCGGCCGACCTGGCGGCGGTGCTCACCGGTCGTGAAAGCGCCTTCGGCATCACCAGCGGAACGCACGAAGGCACATGAGCGAGCTGCAGCTCGGTCTTCTGGTTGCGGTGGTCACGATCGTGGTGTTGTTGACCGGCGTGCCCGTGGCGTTCGCCCTGGGATTCGTGGCCATCGCGTTTCTGGTGGCGATGGAAGGCACCTTCGCCCTCGGCTCCGTGCCCAATGTGTTGTTTGCCGGGCTCGACAGCTTCGCGCTGCTGTCCATCCCGATGTTTATCCTCATGGGCGGCATCATCGCGGCCTCGCGCGCCGGGGCGGACCTGTACGAAGCCCTGGAGCGCTGGATGTACCGGGTGCCCGGCGGGCTGATGCTCTCCAACCTGGGGGCCTGCGGGATCTTCGCCGCGCTGTCCGGCTCCTCGCCCGCCACCTGCGCCGCCATCGGCAAGATGGGCATCCCGGAGATGCGCCAGCGCGGCTACCCGACGAGCGTCGCCACCGGGGCCATCGCCGCGGGGGGCACCCTTGGCATCCTGATTCCGCCGTCGATCACCATGATCGTGTACGGCATCGCCACCGAGACTTCCATCGGACGCCTGTTCCTGGCCGGCGTGCTGCCGGGCCTGATGCTGGTGGCGCTGTTCATGGCCTGGGGCCTGTTCGCGTCCTGGCGCTACGGCTACCAGATCGTCAATCCCGAGCTGCGCTTCTCGCTGCGCGACAAGCTCGTGGTGCTGCCCAAGGTCGGGCCGTTCCTGGCCATCATCGTGGGCATCCTTTGGGTGCTGTACGGCGGGGTGGCCACGCCCTCGGAGGCGGCAGGCGTGGGCGCGATGCTGTGCCTGCTGCTGGTGGCGGTCATTTACCGCATGTACCGGCCGGCCGACCTGGTGCACGTGTTCCGCAACGCGCTGCGCGAGTCGGTAATGATCCTCATGATCATCGCGGCCGCCGAGCTGTTCAGCTTCATGATGTCGTCGCTGTTCATCACCCAGACGCTGGCCATGTCGGTCGGGGACATGGACGTCAACCCCTGGGTGATGCTGGCGTTCATCAACATCTTCCTGCTGATCATGGGCTTCTTCCTGCCGCCGGTGGCGGTGATCCTCATGGCGGCGCCGACCCTGTTGCCCATCGTGGAGACCCTCGGCTTCGACGCCATCTGGTTCGCCGTGGTGCTCACCGTGAACATGGAGATCGGGCTCATCACGCCACCCGTGGGACTGAACCTCTACGTGATCAACGGCATCGCGCCGGACGTGCGCCTGCAGACCATCCTGTGGGGCGCTCTGCCCTTCATGCTGTGCATGGTGGTGGCCATCGTGCTGCTGTGCCTGTTCCCCGGCATCGCCACCTGGCTGCCGGAATACCTGATGGGGCCGTCGATCTGATTCGCCGGCGCGCGCTCTGTCCCGGTGGCATGTCCCGCGGCGGGCGGGCCACCGGCTGACGCGTTCGGTAGCCGGGCACCGGGATCGTGGCGCCCGCCAGGCCGGGCGATTGTGCCGGCGCGCAACAACCTCGTCCTCCGTCATTGCCGCCGCCGGGTTTGGGTGCTAGGTTATCCGCTCCTGAATTCTTCACCCCCGGGGCGCCATTGAATATCAATTTCACAGAGAAGGAGTATCGACTGCTTCTGGACGCCATATACATCGCGGACTGGGTCATGACGTCCCACGAAGCGGACCGGGAGTCCGACGACGATGCCCACCAGATGCTGTTCCAGAAGATCTATTCCCATGCCAGGGAGATGGGGTGCGCGGATCTGGTGGAAGACGCGAAGGATGACAATCGCTACTACCCGACCCGCGATTACGAGGAGCAAAGCGGCGTCATCGAATGGATCGAGGAGTACGACGCGATGAGCTTCTGGGAGGAGCTGATCGAACGGCTCACGGAGCGCGACGTCCTTCAGGAGCTGCCCGCCGCCGAGCGCGAGCGTCTGGGCGCCGAGGAATACTGGAAGCGATCGGCCCCGCACGAGCAGAAGTACGCGACGGAGTTCGAGAAGCACGGCATCGAGCGGCTCGTGATTGACGAAAGCCGAAAGCCCGGACAGCTGTAACCCGGGTCAGGCGGCGTGCCGGGCCGCGGCCCTGGCCACCGGCCTGCCCGGCCGGGCGCTCCAGGGCGGCCGGGGCGATCCGGTCAACACGCGCTTGCGGGAATCCCTCAGTCGTTGAGCGACAGCAATGTGGCGTTGCCGCCCACCGCGGCGACGTTGTCGGAGATGGCCTTCTCCACCGCGAACCGGGGCAGGTAGTTCGGGCCGCCGGCCTTGGGTCCGGTGCCGGACAGGCCCTGGCCGCCGAAGGGCTGCACGCCCACCACGGCGCCGACGATGTCCCGGTTGATGTAGACGTTGCCGATATTCACCCGTTCCTTGATGTAGTTGGCGGTGTCCTCGATCCGGCTGTGCACCCCGAGGGTGAGCCCGTAGCCGGTGGCGTTCACGGCGTCGATGACGTCGTCCAGCTCGCTGGCGCCGTAGCGCACCACGTGGAGGATCGGCCCGAAGACCTCCCGCTCGAGCTGATCTATACCGGCGATCTCCCAGACCTGGGGCGGGAAGAACAAGTCGCTGTCGAGGCCGTTCGGCAGCGGGCAGCGATAGATGAGCTCGGCGTTGTTGCGAAGGAAATCGACATGCCTCTCGAGGTTGTGCTTGGCGTCCAGGTCGATCACCGGGCCGATATCGGTGGTCATGTCGACGGGGTCGCCCAGCACCAGCTCCGCCATGGCCCCGGAGAGCATTTCCAGGACATGCGGCGCGATGTCCTCCTGGATGTACAGCACCCGCAGCGCCGAGCAGCGCTGGCCGGCGCTGTCGAAAGCCGAGCGGATTGCATCCTTGACCACCTGCTCCGGGAGCGCCGAGCTGTCGACGATCATGACGTTCTGGCCGCCGGTCTCCGCGATCAGCGGCACGATCGGGCCGGGCTTTTCCGCCAGGGTCTTGTGGATCCTGCCGGCGGTCTCCACCGAGCCGGTGAAGGCCACCCCGGCGATGTCCGGGTGCTCGACCAGCGCGGCGCCGACGGTACCGTCGCCGGGCGCCAAGTGGAGCACGTCTTTCGGAACCCCGGCCTGGTGCATCAGGCGGACGATGCGCGCCGCTGTCAGCGAGGTCTGCTCCGCGGGCTTGGCGAGCACCGCGTTGCCCGCCACCAGGGCCGCGGCAACCTGGCCGGTGAAGATGGCCACCGGGAAGTTCCAGGGGCTGATGCAGACGAACACCCCGCGCCCCAGCATCTGGAAGGTGTTGTCCTCGCCGCTCGGGCCGGGCAGCTCTCGGCGGGGAAACTTCTCGCGCACCTGCCAGGCATAGTAGCGGCAGAAGTCCACGGCTTCGCGCACCTCGGATTCGCCGTCCAGCATGATGCGGCCGCCTTCCAGGGCGCTGGATGCGGTGAGCTCGAAGCAGTGCTCCTCGAGCAGGTCCGCGACTTTCTCGATGATGGCCGCGCGTTTCTCCACGTCGGTATCCCGCCACGCGCTGAACCCGTCCCGGGCGTGGCGGACCGCCTCGTTGACCTGCTCCACCGTGGCCCAGGCCGCGGTGCCGATCTTGCGCTCGTGGCTCGCGGGGCTGGCCACCGTCCTGGGCTTGCCGTCCCGGATCTCGCGGCCGTTGATGACGGGGTAGCAGTGGTTCGTTGATTTCGCCTCGCGGGCGATGGTCTCGACCAGGCCGCGGCGCTCGTTGGGGTCCGCGAAGTTCAGGCCGTGGGAGTTGCGGCGCGCCGGGGCGAACATGTCCCGGGGCAGGGGGATGCGGGGATGCGGCTTGCAGTCGTGGGCGAGCGCATCGTCGATCGGGTCACTGACGATCTCCTCCACCGGGGTATCGCGGTGCGTGGCCCGGTTGACGAAGGAGGTGTTGGCGCCGTTCTCCAGCAGCCGGCGGACCAGGTAGGGCAGCAGCTCGGCATGGCCGCCGACCGGCGCATAGACCCGGCAGGTGAGGTTCGGGCGCTGATCCAGCAGATGGTCGTAGAGCCCCTCCCCCATGCCGTGCAGCCGCTGAAACTCGTA
>JBEPXV010000010.1:0-16268 GCA_041641695.1 Gammaproteobacteria bacterium
ACCAGTCCAGGTCGCCGCCGAACACCATGCCGCCCTTGTCGGATTGGGAGATGTAAAAGTGCGCGCCTCCCACGCCGAACACCACCACCTGGTCCAACAGGGGCTTGACGGGCTCCGACACGAAAGCCTGCAGCTTGTGTGACTCGATGGGCAGCGTATTCAAGCCCGCCATGCGCCACAGGCGCGACGTGTTGCCGGCCACCGCCAGGCCGACCTTTCTCGCTCGGATGGCGCCGCGGCTGGTTTCCAGGCCGGTGACGCGGCCGCCGTCCCGCGCCACGCCGCTGACCTCGCAGTTCTGAATGATGTCGACCCCTCGGCTGTCGGCGGCCCGCGCGTAGCCCCAGGCCACCGCGTCATGGCGCGCGGTGCCCGCCCGTTTCTGCACCGCGGCGCCGATGATAGGAAAGCGGGTGTCCGGGCCGTAGTTGAGGTGGGGAATCTCGCGCTTCAGTGTATCCAGGTCCCACAGCTCGCCGTCCGAACCGGTCAACCGCATGATGTTGTAGCGCCGGGCCGCGGCGTCCCGCGCCGCCGGGCTGTGTAGCAGGGTGACATGGGAGCGCTGGCTGAACATCACGTTGTAGTTCAGGTCGTGGCTGAGGTTTTCCCACAGCTTGAGGGAGTGCTCGTAGAACTCGCGGTTGCCGGGCATCATGTAGTTGGAGCGCACGATCGTCGTATTGCGCCCGGCATTGCCGCCCCCCAGCCAGCCCTTCTCCAGCACGGCGATGTTGGAGACCCCGTGGTTCTTCGCCAGGTAGTAAGCCGTGGCCAGCCCGTGCAGACCGCCGCCGATGATCACCACGTCGTATTCCGGCTTCGGCTCCGGGTCGCGCCAGGCGCGCTCCCAGTGCTTGTGGCCGGTCAGGCCGTTCCAGAAAACACGCCAGGCGGAGTAACGGGACATCAGGGAAGCAGTGTAAGTGGTGGTGGGTGATTCTATTGAGTAGCCACCGGGAAAGTATACCCAAGACGACGGCTTGTAAAACTCCAGCGCCATGACAGACCACCGTAGAACCCCCGGTTCGGCACGATCAGTGCTCCCTGAACTGCACGCGGCGCATCCGTTCCGGGTGATATTTCGGGGTCCCTGAGCGTACAATCCCACCGTTTTTCAAACCGCGAGCGTTGCCTTCGCCGGGTGCCGTCCGGTGTTTTCGAGCTCCCGCTTCAGACGGCTTTTTCACGAATCGAGACGCTGCATGCCCAGCAGACGCGAAACCTTCACCGCCGGCGTGCTCGCCGTGTCGCCCATGGTCGCCGGCGTGATTCCATTCGGGCTGGTTGCCGGCCTGACGGCCATGGCAACCGGCCTGACCGCGGTCCAGGCCATGACCATGTCGATCACCATCTTCGCCGGTGCGGCGCAGCTCGCGACGTTGCAGCTCGTGACCGAGGGCGCGATCCCGGCGGTGATCGTATTGACGGCGTTGACCATCAACCTGCGCTTCGCAATGTACAGCGCCTCCCTGGCGCCGTACCTCTACCATCTCGGACCCGGCTGGCGCCTGCCGCTGGCTTACTTTCTCGTCGACCAGAACTACGCCCTGAGCATTAACCGCTTCCAGTACCAGGACCGCGGTCCGGACGCGTTCGGCCACTGGTATTTTCTCGGCGGCGGCATGACCATGTGGGTGACCTGGCAGGCCTCGACCCTGGTGGGAATCTACATGGGCGGCAGCATCCCGCGCGACTGGTCCCTGGACTTTGCGATCCCGCTGGTGTTCATGGCGGTGCTGGTGCCGGCGCTGCGTCACCGGTTCCATGTCGCTGCCGCCTTGACCGGCGGGATCGTCGCCACCGCGGCGGGCTCGCTGCCCTACAATCTCGGCCTCGTCGTCGGGGCGCTGTCGGGCATCACCGCCGGCGTGGCACTGGAGCGCTGGAAATCGCTGCCATGACCACGACGGAGCTTTGGATGACGATTCTCGCGGCCGGCACCGGGACTTTTCTGCTCCGGCTGTCGTTCATCGAGCTGTGGAAATGGCTGCGCGTGCCGCCGCTCCTGATGCAGGCACTCAATTACGTGCCGGCGGCCGTGCTGGCGGCGCTGGTTCTCCCCGCCCTGCTCCGCTCCGGCGGCTCGATCGATGTATCCTTCGACAACCTCAGGCTGTACGCGGGGCTGACAGCTCTGGCCGTCGCCTGGTACACCCGGAGCATGCTCATGACGTTGGCCACGGGCATGGCGGCATTGTGGCTGCTGCAGGCCCTGGCCTGAGACGGACCGCCGGCGGTTTTCGGCGCGTCGAATGCGTATACTGACCCGCAAATCCCCGCGATGGACCCTTCCCAGATGCGCCGATCCGTTCGCCGGCTTTTCGTCCTGACACTTGCCGCGGCAGCAGCCGCGGCCCCGGCCGCGGCCATGCGTGACATCACGTTGCCGGTGCGCCCCGACACCGCGTATCTGCGCCAGGCGATTCTTTCCCAGGTGTTCACCGGGGAAGGCGACACCGCGCGTGCCTGGGACGACGGCAGCGGCTGCAACTACCTGGTGTTGTCCGACCCGCGCGTCGAGGCCGGCGACGGGGTGGTACGCCTGCTGAGCGCCGCCGAGGCGCGGGTCGGGACGCGGGCGGGCTCGCGCTGCATCGTGATTACCGACTGGTCCGGCACCATCGAGACGACCCAGACCGTGGAGCTGGAACCCGGCGGGCAGGCACTGAGCTTCAACGTCGTCGATTCCCAGATCCGTGAAGAAACCGTGCACGCCGGCGTACCCATCGGCGTCTTGTGGGACTGGGTGAAGAAGTATGTGCACCCGCGCCTGGACGCCGTGCGGATCGACCTGGCGCCGGCCCTGGGGGACTTGAAGGCCGTTCTGCGCCTGGTCCTGCAGCCGGGCCCCGGTACCGATGTGAGCGATTCACTGGCGTCCATCGCGCCGGTATCCGTGTCGGTGGTCGATGACGGCCTGCTCGTGGAGCTGGGCATGCGGGTTCCCGAGGCAGCCACAGCGGCGCCGGCCCCCGCCGAGGTCCTGACCCCCGCGGAGCTGGCACGCTTCGAAGCGGCCTGGAAAGGCTGGGACGGCTTCGTGACTTTCGTGGTCAAGTACTTCGCCGCGGGCAGCGCCGCCCCCGAAGTCCGCCGGGAATTGCTGGACGTGCTCATCGAGGCCCGCTACGACCTGATCGACATCGTCGCGACCGAACCCGCAAACCGCGGCCCGGACCCGGTGCGCGTCCTGTTCGTGGACACCTGGAACCGTCTCGCGCCGGTGCTCAGGAAAATGAGCCCGGAAATGCCGCGGGAAAGGGCGCTGAACCTGCTCAGCTTCATGACCGCGGCCGACGCGCTGAAGGCACTGGACGAGGTCGGCCCGGAGCTGGGCGTAGACATCTCCTTGGACGGCCTGAGGCGCATGGCGCGCATCCTGGCGCCGGAAACAGAGGAAGACCCGCTGCAGTACGATGAGCAGGTCGACCCCGCTCTGCGCGAGCTGTTCGATTTCGGCCCGCCCCTGCGGATGCGGCGTGACAACGTGCCCGAGCCGCAGAGCAGGTGGCGGGGATTCCTGCCCGATGCCCGGGCCGAGGGTGACGTGGATGACGAGCTCGTGAACAGGCTGAACAACTGGGTCCCGTCCCGGGACGAGCTCGAGCCCTATCTCCAGTCCGTGCATCGACTGCTAACCACCACCACGCAACGCGCGGTGTCCGAGTCCGAGCTGAATCCGGACCTGCACGACATGTACAAGGCGCTGGTGCTGGCGACAGCCTGGCAGGAGACCTGCTGGCGGCAGTTCCAGGCGGTCGATGGGAAAATTGCGCCGATCCGGTCACCGGCGGGCGCCGTGGGTATGATGCAGATCATGCCCGCCGTATGGCGCGGATTCTATGAACCGGGCGGCTTGACCGGCGATATTGCCTACAACGCTGCTGCCGGCAGCGAGATCCTCATGCATTATCTGCTGAACTACGCCATCAGGCACGGCGAGGACAAGCAGCCGGGCGGGCGCACCAACCTGGCCCGGGCTACCTACGCGGCTTACAACGGGGGCCCGGGCCACCTGCGCCGCTATCGCGCCGCCGATACCCCCGACGACCTGAAGAAGATCGACCTGGCTTTCAAGGAAAAGTTCGACGCCATTGCCGGCGGTGACGAGCTCGCCGTGCGTACCTGCTATACCGGGTGACCCGCCGGGCCCCATCGGAGCAATCGCTTCTCAAGAATGCCGGCGTGCCGCCGCTATATTCCACGAGCACCGCCCGAAACCGGTTGACGGAGAGCGCCGGAACGCGACTCGCCCGTGCGTTGCGGCACGACAGCCGGTAAGCTGGGCGCAATCAAACGCGCGAGCGGACCGCGGCGCCGCGCCGACCCACCGGGGCACGCTCGACCCGGATTGTTTTCCGCGGGACGGAGCCCCGGGGACGACAGAATAACGAACCCCCGGAATCATTTGCCCGATGGGGACGCACGCCGGCATGACAACGCAGCGGCGGGCCACGTTCCAGTCCGGGCGCGTCGCAGATCTCACCGGCACGCAAACAACCGAGACGATCTCCGTATGACAGCCAGCAACGCCGTCGCACCAAACAGGCCCCCGCCCATCAGAATCGGCCTCCCCGTCGCGCTCCTCCTGCTGCTGCTCGCAGTGCTTGTCGGCGCGCTTCTCACCTTCGCCGTCCGGGGCCAGGACCGGGTGGCGCGCGAGGCGTCGGAGACCATCGTCCGGGCGGCATTGGGCGCGGAACGCAGCGCCCTGGAGAGTCTCGTTCGAGACTATTCCTTTTGGAACGCCGCGGTTGAGAACCTGATCTTCGATCTCAACCCCGAATGGATTCCGGAGAATCTGGACTGGATCGTCGAGAACTCCGGCGTCAGCCGCGTCTTCGTGCTCGGGCCGGGCCGGACACCGGTCTACGCATCTCTGGAGGCGGAGCCCATTGGCAAACAGAATAAAGCGTGGCAGGCGCCGCTTCTGCGCGACTTGATCGCGCGCGCCGAGTCGCTCCCGGAAGAGCCGGGCGCGTCCCTCAGCGCGTACCTGGGGTTCGAGGACGGTATCCATCTGGCGGCCGCCTCCAAGCTTCTCCAGGAAGCCGACACCAGCGGGCACCCGCCTTATCCGGACAAGGGGATCCTGATCGTGACCCGGAAGATCAACGAGGCGTTTCTGGAAGAAATACGCGCCGATTTTCAGATCCCCGGCCTCGCTCTGCAGCCCGCCGCCCGGGCCGTGACCGATCGCGCAACACTGGCGTTGAACGGCCCGGGCGGCGAAAGCATGGCGTTGCTGACCTGGCCGTCGCCGCGACCCGGTACCCGGCTCCTGGAAGGGCTCATCCTGCCATTGGTGTTCGCGTTCGCGGTCGTGGGCGGACTGATGGCGGTAATCCTCACCCGTGCCCGGCGGGCCGGCGCGGCGTTGCAGCAGGCTTTCGACGCCCGGGTCGCCGCCCAGAGGGAACTGGAGTACGCGGCCCGCCACGATCCACTGACCGACCTGCCGAACCGGGCGCTGTTCCTCGAGCACCTGAGCAGCGCCATGGCCCATGCCGAGCGCTACGGCTCCAGTTTCACGCTGCACTATCTCGACCTGGACGGCTTCAAGCCGGTCAACGACACGTACGGGCATCCCGCCGGCGACGAGCTACTGTGCCAGCTCGCCGCGCGGCTCGGCAGGATCGTGCGCGCCGCCGATACCGTCGCGCGCTTCGGCGGCGACGAGTTCGCAGTCCTGCAGCGCAGTACCGGCGACCGCGACAATGCCGGCCGGCTCGCCCAGCGCATGATCGACGCGGTCGCCCAGCCATTCGTCATTGCCGGGCACGAGGTCCGCGTCACCGTCAGCGTCGGCATCGCCTTCGACACCGGCGGAGAAGACGCCGAGGAGATCATCAGGAAGGCCGACCGCGCCCTTTACCGTGCCAAGCATCGCGGCGGTAATCATTACGCGCTGTACGACGCCGCCCTGGACAGCGGGGGCATTCAGCAGGCATCGAAGGAGGCACACCGTTCGAACGCCGTCACCTGCCAGGATTGAGTCCGGCGCGGCGCGTGGGCGCGACCGGCTCTTTGGGCTGCAACGACCCGGCCGGGGCATTGCAGATGCCGCGCATGACACAGTGACGGCGGGTAATGGTAATCTTAATCTCGATCAACATCGCCAAGTGCCCGGCGCCTTAGACTTCAAGGCCCGGTAGCAGAATCATTTCCCCATGGAGGTAACGAATTCCGATGAAACACGACTCAGTTTCAGTACGTCGCGCGGCGCTGCTGGCGTCATCCGTCGCCGTCCTTGCACCCATGCAGGCCTGGGCGCAACAGAGTGGCCGCTACTACGGCCACATGTGGGACGGCGGCTGGCATGGCTGGTTCTTTGGCCCGTTCATGATGATCCTGCTCGTCGTGCTCGTGGTTCTCGGCGTGCTGATTGCGGTGCGCTGGTCAGGCGGCGATGCGGGCCGCCGCGAACCATCGAGTGGCACACGGGAGCGAACGCCGCTGGATATCCTCAAGGAGCGCTTCGCCCGCGGGGAAATCGACAAGGAGGAGTTCGAGGAGCGTCGGCGCGTACTGGAGGACTGAACCGGCACGGGCAATACGGGACTTCTCCCCGTTCCCGGACGCAGCCCCTCGACGGTAACAGCCGGCTCGCGTCGCAACCATCCACCGCCGGCGCGATTCGGCGGCAGAGCGGTGCCGCCGTTCGCGCCACTCGGGCACCCTCTTCGAAGTTCGTCGTTTACTCCCGGCATTGGCACGCAGTCGCCTCTGCGACATTGTAGAATCCACCGGTACTGGATCCGCAACGGCCGGGACCGCATGACCGCTTTAATCGAAGCCACTGTCAACAATGCCGACGAGCGAACGCACCCGACCGTCGTGCGTCTGTCCCCGCTGCCCGGCGTGGCGCCCAGCAACGCGCCACCGGTTCGCATTTTCCTGGGAACCGAGGATGCGCAATACAAGGCCGAACGCATTTTCTTGTATTCGATCGAGCAGGTGCGCGATCCCGCGCGCGCCTATGAGATCCACCTGATGAAGAACCTGGCCGGTTTCAACCGCCGCTGGTGGCGCACCGGTTTCACCAATTACCGCTTTGCCATTCCGGACTTCGCCGGCCGCCGCGGCCGGGCCATTTACAACGACGTCGACCAGGTCTACACCGCGGACCCGGCGCTGCTGTTCGACCTCGACATGGAGGACCACGGCTATCTCGCCGTGTCCCCGGCCGACACCTCGGTGATGCTGATCGACTGCCAGCGCATGGCTCGCTGGTGGAACCGCGCCGCCGCCAGTCGCCGGCACAAGCACCGGCTGACCCGCGGCCCGGCCAGAGAGCCGGGACTGTGGGGCGCGCTGGACCCGGGCTGGAACGCCCGCGACGGCGAATATATCGAAGGCCGCTCCATGCTGCTGCACTTCACCGCGCTGCATACCCAGCCATGGCAGCCCGCGCCGGACCGGTATTCATACCGGCCTCATCCCCTGGGCGAGGTGTGGCACCGTCTCAAGCGCGCCGCCGACGAGCAGGGCTACACCGTGTTCACCGCCGAGCACCCAGGTCCGGGCTATCACGCCCTGCTGGCCGCCCACCGGGCACGCGCCGCCCCCGGCGGCGCTTCACCACCGTGGTCGGACGCGGCGCGGCACCGATTACGCGACGTCGATCCCGGCGACTGCTGGCAGATCAGTGTCGGCAGCGGCGGCTCAGACGAAGACGCCGCCTGTCATCGCCGTATCGATCTCGCCTCGGAGCACTGGCCGCGGGGCGCCGCCGACGCCGTGCTGGTCCGCGACTGCCTGGAGCGGCTGCCGGCGGAGGACATCCCGTGGGTACTGGGCGAGCTGTTCGGGCGTGCCCGGCGGCTGCTGTGCATAGCCGTTCGCTGCGGGCCCGGCGGGCACACGCTGGCGGACGGCAGCAACATTCACCAGTGCCGACGCCCGCCCGATTGGTGGCGGGAGCAGGTGCTGGCGGCGGCCCGGCACGCGCCGCGGGTGGACTGGCACCTGGAGCTGTATGCCGGGATCGACAGTGACCGCCGGCTGGTGCGCTGCACGTCGCGCGCCGTAGGCACCGACCCCTGTGTCCTGCTGCTGCTGGAAGACGATGCGCCGGCCGACGCCGCCGGCCGGCGCCTGGCCGAAGTCCTGGGCTGGTCCTGGCGGGAGCAGGCTGCCGCGGAAGACGGTGGAGCACCCGACGGAGCGGACCTGGTCCTGACAGCCGGCCCACGTGGCACCCGGCGGGCCCGGCATTGGCGGCGGGTCGGCGGCATCGACGCGCGCCTGGTGCACCTGGGCCCGCCCGGCGTGCCAATGGCGGTTTTTGACCTGGTAATCAGCCGGCCCCAGGACCAGCTGCCGATACGCGACAACGTCCAGTACCTCGCCAGGCCCTTGTCACCGGTCGATGCCGGAACGCTGGCGGATGCGGGTCAAAGACTCCGGCCCGCGATCGAGTCGCTGCCCCGTCCGTGGATCGGCGTACTGGCGGGCGGCGGCGACCTGTCCAGCGCCCTCGACGGCGACAGCGCCCGGGAGCTCGGCCGGCAGGCCCGCGAGCAGGCGCACGCCCTGGGCGGCTCACTGATCATCGCGCCGTTTCCCGGTGTGCGGCCGGATGTGATCGACGCCTTGCACTCGGCGGCCGGGGAGCCCATGTACCGCTCGGACCCCGATGCGGCGGAGGCATCCGCGTCCTATCATGGATGCCTGGCCCTGGCCGACCGTTTCATCGTCACCGGCGACAGCGCCGATGCTCTGGCCGCCGCCTGTGCCGGCGACCGGCCGGTCGCGGTGTTCGAGCTGGCACCGCGTCTCGACAGCGGCAGCCGCTGGGCACGGTCCTGTCAATGGCTGCTCGACCGCAGCATACGACACACGAGCCACCGCGGCACCCCCCGGCAGCAGGACTGGCGGGGACGGATCCACGACTGGCTGATCACCAGCGGCCGCATGACCCGGACACATGACCCGCGGCCGCTGCTGGAAAGCTGCCTGGCGTCGGGGCTGGCAACGCGACTTGGCGACGAGACCACCGGCGACCCGCGGGCGCCGGCGCCGCCGCCGCCCGACAAACTCGTCCGCCGGCGAATCCGGCGGCTGCTGAGCTATCAATGTATCTGAATACGGACACCCTGCAGCAGATCGACGGCAAGCGATTCCGGGCCGCCCGGCCGTATCCCTGGCTCAATCCGGAAGGGCTGTTGACGGAGGAGGGCCACCGCCGGCTGCTCGACAGCCTGCCGGACGTGTCGCTGTTCCAGCCGGTGTTCGGCCGGCCGCGCAAGCACGGCCAGCAGAGCCACGACCGATACAGCCTGGAATGGCGCGAGGACCTGCCGGTGTCCGCCGACTGGCGGGCTTTCATCGGCGAGCTGCAGGGCGCCGGGTATCGGGCATTCCTGCGCCGCATGATCGGCCATGACGCGTTCGGGCTGCGCTTTCACTGGCATTACACGCCGAACGGCTGTTCGGTTTCACCGCACTGCGACGCGCCCTGGAAGCTCGGTTCACACATCTTTTATTTCAATACCGAGCAGGACTGGCGTCCGGACTGGGGCGGCGAGACCCTGGTACTGGACGACAACGGTCGCTTCTCCAGCCGCTCGGCGCCGGCATTCGAGGACTTCGACCGCGCTGTGGCTTCCGAGTCCCTGGGCAATCGCAGCCTGCTGTTCATCCGCAACGGCAACTCCTGGCACGGCGTCAGACCCATTCATTGCCCCGAGGACCGCCTGCGCAAGGTCTTCATCGTCGTCATCAACCGCAGCGCGCTCTGGTACCGGCTCCGGCAGCGGCTCAGGCTGTAGTCAACCCCGATCCGATCATGGGCGCTCGGGCTTCAGTCCGGTGTACTGGCTTGAAAGCCACTCCGCCGGCGTAATCGCGACAGCGCCCATCCTGTGGCCACGCCGTTCACGGGCATTCCGGCTGCAGAGCCGGCGGCGCCGGGTGCCGCAGCGCCGCCCGCAGGAAACGCGGATCGAGATTGCCGGGCAGGCCGCGAATCAGCGGTGAGACAGCCCGCCTCAAGGCCGGGCGCCCCCCGGGGGCGCGGCGGGCATGCCAGCAGACCGCCAGCCAGACGATCGCCAGCACCCGGCGAAAGGCCGCCGGGTGATAGACACCGCGGGCGTCGTTGGCTCGCTTGAGCCGGAGCAGCCATTGCTCTGCCCAGTCGACGTAGTCGGGTGGCGGACGGTCCACGTGCCGCCGGGTAAGCTGGTAGTGACGCGCCACGTCCTCGTCGCTGCACTCCACCTCGAGCTGCGCCAACATCTGCCGGTAAATCGCCATCTTGCGTTCGCGGCCCAGCATCGCGGTCCGCCCGGTGAAGCGTCCCTGGTGTTCCCGACCGCAGACCAGGATCTCCCCGAGGTTCGCGAGGCGATGACGCCGCACCAGACGCTGATGCAGGTCATAGTCCTGGCAGCGGGGAAACTCCTCCCGGTAGCCGTACTCGCGCAGCACCGCGGTGCGGGCCATGACCGTGCGATTCACCACCGGACAATGAAACAGCATGTGGGCGTGCACGTCTTCGGCGCGCAGCGGCTGCCGCCTGACCTTGCCCAGCGGCCGCCCGGCCGCGTCCATGAAGCTGCACCAGCTGCCCACCTGGGCGATATCCGGATGCCGGTCGAGCCAGGCCACCTGGCGAGCCAGCCGCTCCGGGTACGCGTAGTCATCACTATCGAGCAGGGCGATGTATTCGCCGCGGGCGAGCGCCAGGCCGCGGTTGCGGCTGGCGGGGATGCCGACATTGGTGTCATTGGATTCCACCTGCAGGCGCGGATCATCGTAGCGCGACAGCCGCTGCAGGGTGGCGTCGCTGGAGCCGTCATCGACCACCAGCAGCTCGAAGTCGGTGAACGTCTGTCCGAGGATGCTGTTCACCGCGGTGCAGATATAGTCCTCACGGTTATGCACCGGTATGAACACGCTGACTTTCGGCGGCCGGCTCATGGCGGCGCCAGCGGCCCGCGACCGGGTGTGTTCCGCGCGGACGCGTCAAGGGTGCGAACACAAAGCGCAAAGCGCCGGGGCAACGGGTTGCCTATCGAGCTCCGGATGACGCTACCGCGCCCGCAATGACAGGACATCGAAGTGATCAGTCATCCTCCGGTTTCAATTGCCGCCGTTTCACCGGGGTCGGCGCCGTGTCGACAAGGAGCAAGTGGCGTCCTAACGCGGTCATGCTACCATAGGGCTGACCAGCAACTTCGCCCCACGGCCCTGAGAGTCACACGACCCGCTCCTGAAAGGAAACCCGCTCGAATCGTGTTCGGCGCTTCGTCACAACGCCACGTTCATCCGCTGTGGCGGCGGTTGTACGATCGCATGCGGCCGCTGTTCGGCGGGGTATTCGGCAAGACCCAGAAGGCTTACTTCGTCACCCTCAACGGACGTCGCTACAAGCGACTGATTCTTGGAGACGCCTGGCAGGCGGCGCGCATCGAGCGCGAGCTGGACAGCTTCGAGCCCGGCCAGTGTTTCCCGCCGCTGGTCCTGCGCCACGAGAACGAGCTGCTGCTCGACTATGTCGAAGGCCGCCCCTTCAACGCTTCCGACCCGTCGGACCGCGAGCGGCTGGCGCGGTTCTATGCCGCGCTGTATCGTCGAGACCCGCGCCGGGTGGCGGCGCAGGGCCTGCCCCTTGCGGGGCGGGTCGAGCGCGATCTCCGCTTCCTGGTGGACGTCGGCATCCTCGCGCCATCCGATCTGCCGGCGCTGCAGTCCCGCGCCCGGCACCTGCAGCCCGAGCACTTGTGGGTGGGCTTCGACTATGTCGATCCGGTCGAGAAGAACTTCGTCTGCACCGAATCGGGCCTGGCGGCGGTGGACGTCGAGAGTCTGGTCAGCGACGAGGCCCTGGGCGCGGGAATCGCCAAAGCCCGGATTCACTGGCTCGATGACGCCCTGGTCGAGTCGTTCCTGGAAACCATGGCGGCCGCCGGCGCGCCGGACGTGAGCGCGCAACTGCCCTACGTGGAGCTGTGTTTTCTCGCCGGCTGGACCAAGCGCAAGTATCTCCATGGCAAGCACCGCTTCGTTCAGCCGTCACGCCTGAAGCGGTTCATCGTATAACCATCGCAGGCGAGGCCAGCCGGCCCTCATTCCCCGCGGAACAGCGCCGAGATGGACGCCACCACCCGGTCCATGTCATCGGTCAGCTCGCGGCCCGGTTGGTTGGCCACGCCCAGCTCCGACAGCGGCCGGATGATCCCCCGGGTCCGCAATGCCGCGTGCACCCGGCCCATGTCCCGGGCCGGGACCCACAGACCCTTGATGACCAGCCACCGGCGCAGGGCCAGCAGGCTGTCCCGACCCGGCCAGGCCGGCAGCCATGAGCGTGTCAACAAACGCGCCCGCCATCGCATCGGCGGCACGAACGCGGTCACCGGCCGGCCGGTGGCGCAGGCCTCCGCCAGCATGGACGCACTGTCGGCGGTAACGATGAAGCCGTCGGCCGACGCCAGGATGGCAGCCATGGGATTGTCGAGATTGCCGGCCTGCCAGCGATGGCAGTAGTGCGGCGCGCGCAGCTCTGCCAGCAGGGCGTCCAGGGCGTTGTCCGGCGTCCGCGCGCTGCTGCTGATCAGCAACGCGCCCCCCACGGAACGGGCCTGGTTGTCGATCTGCCGGCCGAGCTCGCGTGCCGCGTCCGGCGTGAAACGGTACGATCCCGAGCTGCCTCCCAGCAGCACCCCCAGCCACGGCCTCGGCAGGTGCGACAGCCGCGGCGCCCACTCGCCCGCCGCGGCGGCGCCCTCCACCGGATTCGGCCGGTTCAACGGCAACATGGTCCGCAGCACATTGGCATGATACGGCAGTCGGTACTGGGGCGTGGTGATGACCCAGTCGAACCAGTCCAGCGGCGCCCAGGGGCGACCCAGGCACACCACCCGGCTGCGCCCCCCTGATTCGGCTTTGATGCGCATGGCGTCCACAACACAGCGGCCGCCGCTGATCAGAACCAGGTCCGGCCAGGGCGGGCGAAGCTGACCGCGCTTGCGCGCCGGCACCCGGGTCCACCGGGCGCCACGCAGCCGGTCCGCCGCCACCCGGTAAAGGGGATCCACGGTGTGCTTGATCTCACAGGGCCAGCCCAGCGCCATGGCCAGGTTCTCGAGCTGCCGGTTGTCTCCGGCGCCGGTCGCCTGGAGGATCCAGACACGCGGCCGGCCGCCGGACGGGGGTGCGGACCACGGCCGTGAACGGACAGTCAGCTTGTTATCTATTCCCTTCATATGCTCCTTTCGCCGCGCGCTCAACCGGGGGTATGCGGTCTCATGACAACCGGTGCAACGAGGGGTTCCGCATCAGGTTCGCAAACCGCCCGCGGCGGCATCACCCGGGGGCGTGTCTGCCGGCCCACCCCGCAGCAGGCGGGCTGCGCCATCCTGCAGAAAATAGACGCGGTCGGCGGCCTCCATCACCGCATCCTGGTGTGAAATGGCAATCATCGTCAACGCACCGCACAGGCTGCGCAGGGTGGCGCACACCGCCGCCTCGGTTTCCCGGTCGAGCGCATTGGTGGCCTCGTCGAGAATCAGCAGCTGCGGCCGATGGGCCAGGGCGCGGGCGATGGCGATACGCTGCCTCTGCCCGCCCGAGAACCGGCCGCCGCGCTCTCCGACCAGCGTGTGCATGCCCTCCGGCAGCCCGGCGACACTGTCCCAGACCCCCGCCTGGCGCAACGCCCACTCGGCGTCCGCCTCGCCGAGGTCGGGATCACCCAGGGTGACGTTATGCAATACCGTATCGTGCAGCAAAAAGGTGTCCTGGGGCACGTAGCCGATCCGGCGGCGCCAGCGATGGATGTCCAGCTCGGCCAGGGGGACCCCGTCGACCAGGACTTCGCCCGCCTGCGGGCGCAACAGGCCGATGATCAGGTCGACAACGGTCGTCTTGCCGCCTCCCGACGCGCCGGTCAGGGCCGTGATACCGCCCGCCGGCACGGTGAGCGACAGACCGCGCAGTATCCAGTCCTCGCGGTATGCGAAGCTCACGTTATCGAGCCGGATACACTCGCGCAGCTCGATCCGCCGCCGCCCCATCTCCGGCTCGGCGTGGGCACGGGCCTCGTCGATTGACGATTGCAGCGACCAGTAAGCGCTCTCGCACACCATCATCTCCTGGTAACGCTGCTGCAGCTTGGTGGACTGGATCAGCACCCGCGCCACCAGCAGCGTCAGGACCAGCACCGCGGACAGGCTCATGCCGTAGAACTCCAGGGCCACGTACAGGCCGCCCGCCACCAGCGCGCCGATCATGGGCTCCTGCAGGGATTTCAGTGCCTGCTTGCTGAAAACCTCGCGCCGCAGCGCCCGGTTCAACTGGCGGGTCTCGTTCTGCAGCATGGTGTCCGCCAGGCCTTCGCGGCCCATCGCCTTCAACGGCTTCACGGAGCTGAGGCTGTCCGTCAGGTGGCTCAGCAGCGACCGGAACAGCGAGGTCTGACGACGGCCCGCCTTTCGGGCCGAACGCACCAGCCGGCCCAGCAGCAGAAAACAGACGCTGCCGGCGGCGATGGCGATCAGTGTCGCCTGCCACGACACCAGCAATGCGACCGTGGTGTATACCAGCACCTGGATCAACATCGCCGTCATCACCGCGCCGAACATGTAAGCCTGTGAAGCGCGGGTGGCCTCCGTGGCGACGCTGTTGGCGAGCGTGCCGACCGGCTGGCGCAAATAGAATTCCCAGCGGCTGTCCAGCAGGGCGCGTATCAGTGCCAGGCGCAGGTCGGTGGCCACCTGGGCGACGGTGTATCCGACCTGCCGGTGGGCCCAGAGCATCAGGCTCGCCTTGACCAACAGGCCGCCGACCACGATGAGCACCAGCACGCCGAGAGACGGGGCAAGACCGACGTAACCCAGCACCGTGGTCACCACCTCGTCGGTACCGGAGCCGGCAATGCTGAGACCCCCCGCCGCGCCATTGTCCCCGCCGTCGAGCGCCGTGGTGAACAAAGGCAGGAGTGTCGTCAGTCCGAGACCTTCCGCCAGACCGGCAACCAGCAGCGCAAAAAGCGCTATGGCGCTGCGCAGCGGATAGGCGCGGGCGAATACCAGCAGCAGATGCATGAAGTCAGCGGCCGTCGGCGGGCGTGGCAATGTCGGTGGTCATCATCAATCCCTTACCGGATGAGGCCGGGGACGATCCCCGGGCTGTGACGGGTCGCAAGCCCATACCGGGCACTTTCCATCGCAGCGGCTGGAGCATGCCGGGCAACACGGCGTTGCACAACGCCGGCGAGCGGTTTCTCGCCGACCCGCAATACCTTGATTATAAGAGTATCAGCACCGGGATTGCCGCGCGGAATCGGACCGCCGACCCGGCCTTCGTGGCCGTTCCATCCGATATAATGCCGGGACGCCCGGCACTCAATGACCATTCGGCGGGATACCCATCGTGAAAGGCTCCTCTTACAAGGCTCTGCGCGGCCAGCTGTGGCTGCTGCGCCATATCAACCCGTTCCTGGAATGGGCCTCGAAGACGCTGACCCCCGCGGCGAGCCTGTACGGCAGCGAGATAATATTCCAGAACATCGTGCACCGGACCCTGGACAGCCTGGGCGTCGACGAGCCCTTCTATCCGCTGCGCAGCGCCGCCGGTTACAGCTATCTATACCTGCTGATTCGCATGGTGCAGGATTTGCCCGTCGACCGCATCCTGGAGCTTGGCTGCGGCCAGTCCACGATACTCCTGGACAGGCTGTCGCGGCAGCGGGCCCTGGAGTGCGTCAGCCTGGAGCACGACCTGGAGTGGCTCGAACGCATCGGCAAGCGCGTCGACGGCCGGCTGATACACGCGCCTCTGGTCAGCAAAACGGTAATGGGGCGCGCCACGCGGGGCTATGACACCAGCGCCCTGGCGGATGAGCGGGATTTCGACGTGCTGCTGGTGGACGGCCCCCGGGGCAGCCGGCGCCGGTCCCGCTGGGGCTGCCTGGAGCTGATCGAGTCCTGCCTGGGTGATGACTTTCTGATCATCTTCGACGATGCCGAGCGGCGCGGCGAGCTCGACACCATCGCTGCAGCCGTGAAGCTGCTGGACAGCCGCGGCCGCCGCTATGGAAGCCGCCTCGTGCGCAGCGTCAACAGCCAGTTCCTCGTCGCCGGCGGCCGTTTTACGCCGGCCCTGTATTTCTGAAATCGACCCGCTTTCAATAGGCGGTTGTGTGGAGCGGTGACTCGACCATGGTGTTGTGAATGGCAATCGAAGGAAAGGAGCGAAGGCCCATTCGGCGGACGGTCCTCCTCGCCTGCCTTGTGTTGCTGATGCTGGTTTACGCCTAC
>JBEPXV010000011.1:0-14870 GCA_041641695.1 Gammaproteobacteria bacterium
ATCAGACCCAGTATCGGCTCGCTCACGAGGCGGCTTCCCGGAATCGACGGTTGGTAACGATGCAGTAGATGCTCTTCAGCAGCTCGGACACGCCCTGGATCATCAGCAGCGCGCCGGTGACCGGCATGACGGTTTTCAGCGGGTAGATGACCGGCATCCACGGACTGGTGGGGATCCGTTCCTCCCGCATCCATGACACCGCGGCGTAATCATAGGTTGCCAGGGTGAAGAACAGTATGGCGGGGAAGAAGAACAGCAGGGTAAACATGCCGTCGATCAGGCCCTGCCAGCGTGGTGACATGACATTGAAAAGGAAATCGGCGCGCACGTGGCTGTTGCGGCCGAGGGCATAAGCGGCCCCGAGCATGAACACGGCCCCATACAGCATGTAGGTAATGTCGTAGGCCCAGATCGTCGGCCGGCCGAAACCGTACCGCATGACCACCTCGAAAACCAGCGCGCCGATCATGGGGATAATCAGCCAGGCAGCGATCTTGCCCACCCACAGTCCCGGGAGATCCAGGATCCCGACAACCCGGCGTAGCCGCTGCTCGCCGTCCGCCGTCAGCTGCATCACGCGGACGCCTCCCGAGCGTTGACTGGGCGGCCGGGCGCGCGGGTCATCGACGCGGGCCGACGACTGTGCGAGCTCCTTCGCGGATGTGGTGGTCTTGGGGTCGGGCTGACTCGGTCGCGAGCACCGCCGGCTCTCCTTCGGATACCGTGCTCCAAAAGGAACACCAATATTTTTATTTTGAACTGCTGCATGTCATTGTATAGTGCCGACCTCGCACGCCGCAAGACACCACCAGCGCGGTTGCGATCCGGATCACGCCCCGCGCCGGCTGCCTTGCTCCTGGTCGACCAATACAGCGCGCCCGTCATGGTGTCTGCTCTATTCCTGGATTTGCTCTTTCCCTTGACATGACAGTGAACCACAATTCTGCTGAATCACCGAGCCCGCGTTGCGGCAAGGCGCATCCCGGCCCGTTGACATGACGGCCGCCCGGATCGCTTGGTACCGGAACAATGCACAGGGCCTGATCGCCTGCGCCGTGGTCAGCCTGGCCGCCCTGTTTCTGGCGGACAACTACGATGCGCCGGTCATGGTGTTCGCTCTGCTGCTGGGCATGTCGGTGAACTTTCTCTACGAGAACGAGCCCTGCGTGCCGGGCATCGACTTCGCATCATCCACGGTGCTGCGGTTCGGCGTGGTGCTGCTTGGCGCCAATATCCTGCTAAGTGATGTGTTGGGTCTCGGCTGGCCGACGGTGTTGCTGGTCGTCGCCGGCGTCACGGGGACGATTGCCTTCGGGGCGGCCGCGGCCAGGGCACTCCGGCTGGATCATCGTTTCGGGCTGTTGTCCGGGGGCGCCGTGGCCATCTGCGGAATCGCCGCGGCCATGACGCTCTCCTCGGTCATGCCCAGGAACCAGGCGACCGAGCATTACACCCTTCTTACGGTACTGATGGTGGCGGCGTTCGGCGCGGTTGCCATGGTGGTCTACCCGGTGATTGCCGGCGCTCTCGAACTGGACACGCTGGCCGCGGGGCTGTTCATCGGTGCGTCCATTCACGACGTTTCCCACGTGGTCGGCGCCAGCTACAGCATCTCTCCCGAGGTGGGCTACTCGGCGATGGTGGTGAAAATGCTCCGGGTCGCGCTGCTGATCCCGGTGACCTGGGTGTTCTTCGGCCTGTTCCGGCGGGAGCGCGCTGCGGGTGAGGGCGCGACGGCCGTGCCTGTGCCCCTGTTCCTGGTGGCTTTTGTCCTGGTGGTTGCCGCGGGCAACCTGAACTGGATACCGGGCGCCGTGTCCGAGGCAATGTCCGCGGTTTCCCGGGCGTGCTTCGTGCTGGCGATCGCCGCCCTGGGCATGAAGACGTCGTTCAAGGGCCTTGCGCGGATCGGCTGGCGGCCCCTGGCTCTGGTGTTCTCACAGAGCGCCTTTCTCGGCGTGCTGGTGATCGCCTGGATATCCTTTCAATGAGCCCCGGCGCGGAAGCGCCTGCGGATCCGCATGCTCTTCATGGACGGCGCGCCCGCGCCGGGTTCCAGGGGCGTGTTTTCAGCCCTGGATGTACTGCTTCAGGAACCGGTTCTCGTTGCTGAGCTCGTCGTGCTGCGACTTGACGATATCGCCGATGGAGATCACACCGACCAGCCGCCCTTCATCGACAACCGGAAGATGACGTATCCGGTGATTGGTCATCAGGCCCATCACGTGCTCGACATCGTTATCCGGTGTTGCCGTGACGATGTCCGTGGTCATCCGGTCGCCCGCCGCGGCTTCCAGGGGGGATTTCAGCTCGGCGCAGGCCCTGAGGACATCCCGCTCGCTGATGATGCCGACCATGCGCTCGCCCTCCATCACGACCAGCGCGCCGCAATTGTTGCCGACCAGCCGGTCCACCACGCGGTCGAGCGTGTCGGTGGGTGAGATGCTGTGAACTTCCGATCCCTTGTCGTGGAGAATGGTGCGTAGCTTCATGGATGGATCCTCCGGTATTGCCAGGCCGCGCCGGGATACGGTAAGCCGTCCCGCAAGGCCGGGGCCAGCCGGCCCGGACTGGCCGGGATGGCCTTGCCCGTGGCTGTCTCGATCCGTTAAGTAGACATGCGCGAGGATCGTGCGTCAATCGCTCCGCGACGAGGTGCACGGTCCCACGGTCCGGGGGACCGTCAATCGTCCAAGGCACCAATGCCGGATACCCCGGACCATCGGCCGCCATGGCCGGCGGCTAGAAACCCTGGCCCATCAGGCCCAGTACGCCAAGGACGATCAGATATCCCGCAACAATATAGTTCAGGAGCTTTGGGAACACGAGTATTCCGATGCCGGCGCCCAGCGATATCAACGGCGCCAATTCAATTTGAAGGGTCACTTTATTGCTCCTTTTGGATAATAGTTCAGCTTCTCGAGCGGGGATGAAAGCGGCCTGAAGAGTACGCATTCGCGGCGTAGCCGGTCAAGAAAGCTTCGACCCGCGGCCGGGGCGGGTGCGCTCACCGGTCCCGTCGATGTCCGGGCTGGTCGGGCGACGGCATGGCGGCGTTGGCACGGACACCGTTTTTCCGCTAGGCTGAGACACTCGGGCCGCGGGAGCGCGGGCCGCGTCCGGATTACGGGGCGTTACGCCTGGCCGGACAAATAAAGATAATGAGATCAAGATGTTGCACCGGAGAGCTCAAGTGATGTCCGGGTATACGATCGAGAACATCCGTAATGTCACACTCCTGGGCCACGCCGGCTCGGGGAAGACCACGCTGGTGGAAGCGCTGCTGCACGCCGCCGGCGCCGTCCAGACTCCCGGTACGGTGGAGAAGGGCGGGACGGTGTCCGACGATGACGTCCTCGAGCGCAAGCATCACCACTCCCTGCGCTCGTCGCTGGTGAGCCTCGACCACGACGGCTGTCACATCAATCTTATCGACACCCCCGGCTATCCCGATTTCGTCGGCCACGCGCTGGGCGCCCTCCCGGCCGGGGAGACCGCCGCCATCGTCGTCAACGCCCAGTCGGGCATCCAGACCATGACCCGGCGCTTCCAGCAATGGACATCGGAGCGCAAGCAATGCCGGATGATCATCGTCAATCATATGGACGCGGAAGGCGTGAATCTGGAAGGACTGCTCAGCCAGATCCGCGACACCTTCGGCAGCGAATGCATGGCCATCAATCTGCCGGCGGAGAATGCGACAAAAGTCGTGGACTGCTTCTTCACGCCCTCCGGCGCCGCCGACTTCTGGTCGGTAGACGAGGCGCATACCGCCGTGATCGACCAGACCGTCGAGGTCGACGAGGAGCTCATGGAGCAGTATCTCGAGCAGGGAACGCTGGAAAGCAGCGCGCTTCACGACGCGTTCGAAAAGGCCCTGCGCGAGGGGCACCTGGTGCCGGTGTGTTTCGTGTCCGCAAAGACCGGCACTGGGGTACCCGAGCTGCTGGAAATCATCGAAAAGCTGCTGCCGAACCCGGCCGAAGGCAATCGTCCGCTGTTCGTTCGCGAGACGGACGACGGCTCCGAGCCGCTGCCCGTCAAGCCGGAGCCCGACGGCAACATCCTGTGCCACGTGTTCAAGGTTACCCACGACCCTTACGTCGGTAAGCTCGGCATATTCCGGATTCACCACGGCACTGTCACCAAGGACAGCGAGCTGTACATCGACGACAATCCCAAGGCCTTCAAGGTCGGTCATCTTTTCAGGATGCAGGGCGGCAAGCACCAGGAGATCGACCAGGGGGTGCCCGGGGATCTGTGCGCCGTCGCCAAGGTCGGCGACCTGCGGCTCGGCAGCGTTCTGCACAACAGCCCGGAGGACAAGGGCCTGCGCATGGACCCGCCGGCCTGCCCCGCGCCGCTCGCGGGCCTGGCGCTGAAGCCGAAGAAGCGCGGCGACGAGCAGAAGCTCGCGGAAGCGCTGGACCGGCTCACCGAGGAAGACCCGGGCCTGGCGGTTGAGCGCGATTCCCAGGTCAATGAGCTGATACTGCGGGGGCAGGGCGATCTGCACCTGCGCACGGCGCTGGAACGCATGGAGGAGGTCTACAACGTCGCCGTGGAAAGCAAGCCGCCGACCATCCCGTACCGGGAGACCATTACCAAAAAGGCGGAAGGGCACCACCGCCACAAGAAGCAATCCGGCGGCGCCGGCCAGTTCGGCGAGGTGTACCTCCGGGTCGAGCCCCTGAAACGGGGCGCAGGATTCGAGTTCGTGGACAAGGTCGTCGGGGGCGTCATCCCCAACCAGTTCATACCCTCCGTCGAAAAAGGTGTGCGCGAGGTGTTCGAGCGGGGCGCCGTCGCCGGTTATCCCATGCAGGACGTGCGGGTTACGGTTTACGACGGCAAGCATCATTCCGTTGATTCCAATGAGGTATCGTTCATCACTGCCGGACGCAAGGCGTTCCAGGACGCCGTCGGCAAAGCCAAGCCCATCGTCCTGGAGCCCATCGTCAACATCGAGATAACCGCGCCTCATGACAACATGGGCGACATTACCGGTGACCTGTCGCAGCGGCGCGGCCGGGTATCGAACACCACTGTGATACCGGGCGGCTTCGTGGTCATCGAGGGCCTGGCACCCCTGGCGGAGCTGGACGACTATCAGTCCAGGCTGAACTCCATGACCGGCGGCGAAGGCTCGTTTGCCATGCAGCTCAGTCACTACGACCCGCTGCCGGCCAACCTGCAGAAAGAGCTGATCTCGAAGTTCGATTCCAAGGAAGAGTAGCTGCCGCTCAGGTTCCCCCCGCGCAAGCCGGCAGCGTTCGCTATTTGACCTAGGTCAAATACTTCGGCCGCGGACGGGCGCTAACGTCCGCCGATGATGTCCGCCGGATTCGACCCGACCGTCTCGCTCGTGAATGCGCCGCGTATCCTGCTGGCGCCGCTGCCGCTGCCCGCCGTGCAGCCGGGCCTGCGCCGCGTTGCAGCCCGTGTCTTCCACTCCCGTCCGGAGCTCTCCGCGCGGCTCGGTCCGCATGCGGGCAAGCGCTTCCTGATCGACCCCGTCAATCTGCCGTTCGCCTTCCTGCTGCGGCCCGACCCGCAGGACGTGCTGCTCGAAGCCGTGCGCCGCCGGCGAATGGTGGATCACGATGCGCGGATCGCCGGCACCTTTCTCACTCTGCTGGACATGGTGGACGGGCAGCTCGACGGAGACGCCCTGTTCTTCAGCCGTGACCTGCAGGTGACCGGCGACACGGAGGCCGTGGTCGCCCTGCGCAACGCCCTGGACGATGCGGAAGGCGGCATCGCGGACGATGTGGCGGCGCTGTACGGACCGCCTGGTCGATTCATCCTGGGCAGGCTCAGAGCCGTCAGAGGCCGGACCCGCCATGCAGCGTGACCCGGCCCGCCCCGATCTGGTGTGTCCGGCGGGGACGCCGGCGGGCCTGCGCACCGCCGTGGATGCCGGGGCCGACGCGGTCTACTGCGGATTCCGGAATGCCACCAACGCGCGCAATTTTCCAGGCCTGAATTTCACCGCCGCGGAGCTGGGCCCGTCCATCGACTATGCCCACGACCGGGGCGTGAAAGTGCTGCTGGCCGTAAACACCTTCCCGCCCGCCGGCCATACCGACCTGTGGCACAGCGCCGTCGACGACGGTATCGCCCTGGGCGTCGACGCCTTCATCGTCGCTGACATGGGGGTCGCCGGCTACATCGCGGACCGGTACCCGGAGCAGCGCATGCACCTTTCGGTGCAGGCCGGCGCGCCGTCCGCGGAGGCCATCCGTTTTTACTGCGAGGAGTTCGGCGTCAAGCGCGTGGTTCTGCCGCGTATCCTCACGGTGCCCGAGATCCGCGCCCTGGGCGACGAGATAAACTGCGAGCTGGAGACTTTCGTGTTCGGCAACCACGGCCTGATGGCCGAGGGGCGCTGCAGCCTGACCAATTTCGTCACGGGGTTTTCCACGAATATGGACGGCGTCTGCTCGCCGGCCAGCCACGTGCGCTACGACGAGGACCCGCAGCGCAATCTCACGACGCGCCTGGGGCCCTTCACGATCGATTGTTTCGCCTGCGGCGAGAACGCCGGCTACCCGACCATCTGCAAGGGGCGCTACCGGGCGCCGGGGCATCCCGACGGCTACTACGCCTTCGAGGAGCCGCTCAGTCTCAATCTCGCGAGCATGCTGCCTGAGCTGATCAAGGCCGGCGTCCACGCGCTCAAGATAGAAGGACGCCAGCGCAGCCGTGCCTATGTCCACGCCGTGGTGGCGGCGTGGCGCCGGGCCGTGGACGACGTCATGGCGGGCGGCGAGGTGGACGTTGACGGGCTGCTTTCGTTGACCGAGGGCCAGAAGCAGAGCCAGGGCGCCTACGCCGGCAAGAGGTGGCGTTGATGGCTGCCGCCGCGCTGACCATGGGCCCGGTGCTGTTCAACTGGAAGCCGGAAGTCTGGCGGGATTTTTACTACCGGATCGCCGACGAATCCTGCGTCGATACGGTGTACATCGGAGAAGTGGTCTGCGCCAAGCGCACGCCGTACTTCGAGCCTTACTTTCCCGGGGTGCTGGCGCGCCTGCGCACCGCCGGGAAGGCAGTCGTTTTCTCGACCCTGGCGGAAGTCATGGTGAAGCGGGAGCGGGCGCTGACGGAGATCGCCTGCGGCTTCGAGGACGTGCCGGTAGAGGCCAACGACGCTTCGGCGCTCTACCATCTGCGCGGCAGGCCGCACCGGATCGGTCCCTACGTCAACACCTACAACGAGAGCACCCTGGGGTTTCTCGCGGCCAGGGGCGCGGTCCACTTCGCGCTGCCGCCGGAGCTGCCGCGCGTGAGCCTGGAGGTGCTTGCCGAATGCGCCGCCGGGCTGGACGTCGCGCTCGAGGTGTCGGTTTTCGGGCGCATCCCGCTGGCGCTGTCGGCGCGCTGTTATCACGCCCGCGCCCACGGCCGGGTCAAGGACAACTGCCAGTTCGTCTGCGAGGAGGATCCGGATGGCATGGATCTCCACACCCTGCAGGGCGAGCCGTTTCTGGCCATCAATGGCATCCAGACCCTTTCCCACACCTGCCTGAATCTCATGCACGAGCTGGCCGATATGCAGCGGATGGGTATCCCGGCATTTCGCCTGTCGCCGCACAGCGGCGACATGGTCGAGGCGGCGAAGCTGTTTCGCGGTGTGCTGGACGGTGAGCTGAGCCCCTCGGAGGCGACAGCGCGGCTGGCCGGCGCGTCCCCGGGCGGACCGGAGAGCCGGCCGGGCCCGCGGCTTCCTTTCAGCAACGGTTTTTATCACGGCCGCGAGGGATACAAGTGGCTGGCGCCCGGGGCATGAGCCAGGCACGCCGGACCGGGGCCCGGAGTCTCGAAGCCTATGCGCCGGCACGCGGCTGCCGCGTGAGGCCGGCGTCCGCCAGAATGCTGTAGAAAGCCGGAATCACGAACAGCACCATCAGAGTCGAAGCCAGCAGCCCGAACACCACGCTGATCACCAGCGGTTTCAGCACCTGGGCCTGGAGGCTGCCCTCGGCGAGCAGGGGCAGCAGGCCCAGAATCGTGGTCAGGGAAGTCAGGAGCACCGCCCGGAACCGGGCGCGGCTGGCCAGGCGGGCGGCGTCCGCCGGTGCGTGGCCCTCCGCCACGTGCATCTTCACGAAGTGGACCAGCAGGATCGAGTCGTTGACGACGATGCCCGCCAGGGAGGCCGCGCCCAGCAGGCTCGGCATGGACAGCGGGTAGCCCACCAGCGCGTGACCCCAGATCGCCCCCAGGGCCGCGAAGGGAATGGCGGTCATGACCACCACCGGCTCGATGTAGCTGCGGAACTGGAACGCCAGTACCACGAATATCCCCACCAGACCCATCAGGAAGGCGCCGCGCACCGAGCCGCCCGTCGTGGCGGCCTCCCGCGACTGGCCGCGCAGGGCGACATCGACGCCGGGAAACCTGTCCCTCAGCTCCGGCAGGAACCCGCTGCGGAGCTCCTCGATGATCTGCATGGCGTTGCCTTCCCGGGAGTCGATATCGCCGGTAACGGTCACGGTGCGGCGTCCGTCGATGCGGTGTATGCGGGCCCAACCGCGCGCTTCCTCGATGCTGGCGACGGCGCCCAGGGGCACCTGGCCGCCGCCCGGCAGGGTGATGGTGAAGTCGTCGAGGTCCTGCAGGCTGTTCCGGTCACCGGCCGGCTGCCGGACCTCGATCTCGTAGCTTTCCCGGCCGACCTGGATCTCCGCCGCGGTCTCGCCGAGAAAGGCGGCCCGCAGCTGGCCCGCCACCGACGCGGCGTCCAGACCCAGGCTGGCAGCGCCCTCGGCGAGATGCAGATGCCGCTCGGGCGCGCCGGGGCGCAGGTCGTCCATGACGTAGCGCGGGCCCGCATAAGCATCCAGGGCCTCCTGGAGGGCCAGGGAGGCGGCCTTGAGCTGATCCAGGTTTTCACCCTGGAGCCTCAGCTCGAAGGCAATGCCCTGCGGACCGATGTTCGGCTCCTGCATGGTCAGAGCGATCACGCCCGGGATGACGCCGATCTCCGTCCGCCACATGGCGTACAGCTCGTCGAGGGAGACGGTGCGGGTTTCCGCGTTCAGCAGATCGACGATGACGGTGGCGACATGGGGTCCGGTCTCGTGGGCGTCCTGGTTCTCCGCGTACCGGATCTGGATGTTCTCCACCAGGGCTTGTTTCCCGGGCTGGCGCGGCGTCATCCTGGTGTTCACATGCCGCAGCGCATCCACCACGCGGCTCACGGCCGCCTCCGTCTCCCGCAGCGGCGTCCCCTGCGGCAGCAGGAGCCGGGCCTCGACGACGTCCCCGTCGATATCCGGAAACGCCTGGAATTTGAGGTTTCCGCCGGCCGCGTAGCCCAGCGTCGCGATCAGCGCGAAACCCAGGGCCCCGGTGAGCAGGTAGCGGTGCCCGACGGCCAGGTCGACGCCGCGGCCGATTACCCGTTCGCGGACCTCCTCGAAGGCCCGGTCGAAACCGGTCCGGAACGCCGAGTCGGACCGTCCGGCCATGTCCTCAACGGGATGAACCAGATGATGGGGCAGGATCCAGAACGCCTCGACGAGGCTGACGGCGAGGGTGATCAGCAGCACCACCGGCATGACCTCAAGCACGGTGCCGATGTCGCCGGACAGGAAAGCCAGCGGCCCGAACACGCAGGCGGTGGTGATGAACGAGGACAGGACCCCCGGGGCCACCTGGGAGGTGCCCCGGACCACGGCATCCAGCGCCCCGCGGCCGTCGCGCCGGTGCGCCGCGATGTTCTCGGAGATGACTATGGCATCATCCATGAGCAGACCGATGGCCATGAGCAGGCCCACCATGGTGATCATGTTCATCGAGTAGCCGGTGGCGGCCATGAAGAATATGGTGCCGAGGAACGACACCGGCAGGCCGAGCGCCACCCAGAACGAGAAGCGCAGGCCGAAGAACAGCCACATGGCCAGGAAGACCAGGGCCAGGCCCTGGATGCCGTTGCTCACCAGCATTTCCAGGCGATCGCGCACGATGGAGGAGACGTCCCGGGCCAGCGTCAGCTCGACCCCGGGCGGCGCCCGCGCCCGCTCCGTTTCGACGAAACTGCGCAGGGCGTCCACCACCCGCAGGCTGTCGTCGTCGACCGTCTTGTGCACGTCCAGGATGGCGGCGCGCCGGCCGTTGAACACGGTCTTTTTCTCGGCGTCCTCGAACAGGTCGGTAATGGTGGCTATCTCCCCGAGGCGCAGCTCGCCGCCGCTGTCACTGGACACGATCACCAGTCCGGCCAGCTCGGCGGGGGTGCGACGCTCGTCGCGGAAGCGCAGCCGTATCTCCCGTTCCGGGGCCTCGATGCTGCCGGCCGGCAGATCGATGCTCTGGCGGCCGATGGTCTGCGCGACCTGCTCGACGGAAATGTCGTGCTGGCGCAGGATGGTCTTGGGGATCTCGACACGGTACTGGTGGTCCGAGAATCCCAGGACGTTCACCAGCGAAACGCCGCCGACCTGCAAAAGCCGGTCCTTGACCGCCTCGGCATAGGCCTTCAGATGGGGCGCCGTCATGCCGCCGGTGACCGCCAGTGATGCCACGAAATCCGTGCGGTGCAGCTGCCGGATCACGGGCGCCTCGGCCCGCTCGGGGAACTCGTCGATCGCCTCCACCTCGGTCTTGACCTCGTCGATGAAGGTGGAGAAATCCCCGTTCTCGCGCATCTCGGCCACCGCGCTCGCCCGGTTGTCCAGGGACTCGCAGCGCAGCTCCGCCAGGTCGGTGACCCCCTCCAGCGCGTCCTCGATACGGGCGCACACGGCGTATTCGACATCGCCGGCGCCGGCCCCCGGGTACGCCACCTCGATGCCGACCTCGTTGGCGACAAAGCGCGGGAAGGTTTCGCGCTTGAGCGTCGGGGCCGCGAAGATGCCGGCCGCGACGATAAGGATGAGCAGGAGATTGGCGGCTGTCGGGTGGGCCGCGAAGTAGCGGATCATGGGCAGATCCCGTCGCCCCGGGCCTCGGCGGCCAACGCCCCGGCCGCGTCGGGATCGTCGCTGACCGTGAGCTTCATGCCTTCGATGGCCGGAACCGGGTCGCTGGTCACCACGCGCTCACCGGCCTCGACGCCTTCGCGAATCACGGCAAAGCCGCCGTGGCTGTAGTGCACTTTCACCGGACGGATAGCGAGGCGGTCCTCGGAGTCGGCCACCTGGATCCGCCCGCCATCCACGGCGGTGCGGGGTACCATCACTGCCGCCGGCCGCGCCGGCGCGCACAGTTGCACTGCGACATACATGCCCTTCACCAGCGGCGGCTGCTCCGGCGGGCGGGCCTTGGCATAGGGGTCGTCGACGATAACGACGAGGCCTACGGTGCGGGTCCGGGGGTCGATGGCGTCGCTGATGCGGTCCACGCGCGCGGGCCAGGTCACGGGCGGAGCCGTTCCGGCCGAGGTACGCAGGCTGACCCGGGCCGTCAATCCCATGGCGTCAAGCAGCGTGTCCAGGCTGGCGGCCTCGACCGGGACATCGGGCCGCCGTCGCGGATCCAGAACCGCGCGGAATTCGCTGACCGGTATCTCGGCCTCGACCTCCGTCGCGGCGACCGCATCCCCGCTGAGCAGGGTCTCGCCGGCGCCCACATACTGACCGACCTGCGCTTCCACGGCACTGACGCGCAGATCGAACGGCGCCTTGATGGTCGTTCTTGGAATGTCGCGCCGGGCGAGCTCGAGCCGGGCCTGTTCGCGCTCGAGCTCGGCGTCGAGGCGCTGACGCTCCGCGGGGATCTGGCTGATGCTGCTCTCCAGCTCCTGGACCGCCTGGCGCTGCTGCAGATACGTGCTTTCCTGGCGATCGACATCCGCCCGCGGCACGGTGCCCCGTTCGAACAGGGTCCGAAGCCGGTCCAGCTCCCGCTCGGCGACCTCGAGGCGCCGCCGCTCGATATCCAGGGACCGGTCGAGGTTGGCTGCCCGGGTAACCAGCTCCTTTATCCGGGCCTCGCCGGCGGCGATCGTGGCACGGGCCTCGGCCACCGACAGGCGGTAGTCGGTGGGATCGATCTGAAACAGCTCGGCGCCGCCGGGGAGAATCATGCCGGTATCCAGGTCCGGATTGCGCTTTACGATGCGGCCGGAGACCTCGGCGATCCCGCGCCAGGAGCTGGCTGCCCGGGCGGTCCCGTAGCCCGTCGCGCGCGGCCGCCAGGAGACATTGGGGGCCGCGATCGCGGCCACCGGGGTGGTGGCTTCTTCCGGTGTCTCCCGGGCCGGCGGCGTACGTTCCGAAATCAGCCAGCCGGCGAGGAGCGCGCCCAGGATCAGGGGTACGGCCAGAGACAGGCTGCGCCGCGACAATCGGCTTTTCGACATATTGAGCGTATAGCGGGGGTTGGTGGTGCAAAGACTATGAGTTATCAATTCACGTTAGTCAATACTAACTTTGTCGTGTAGTATGGACGAAGATATCCAGAAATGGATAGTTCTCAAGCGATATTAAATGCTGAATCCGACAACCATTCATACCTTCATAATGATAGCTTTTGCTAGATTTCGGCTCGCCGGCGGCGTCCAGTGCCGCTGCCAGGCGGGGAGCCCGGGGCTGCGACGCGCGGTCCGCCGGCCATGAGCGGAACACAGCGCCGCGAGCAGATCCTGGAAGCGATGTTGACGATGACCGCCGAGCAGGGCCCCGACCGCGTGACCACGCGGGCGCTGGCCGGCCGGCTGGGTGTCACCGAGCCGGCGCTGTACCGCCATTTCCCGGGCGGCAAGTCTGAAATGTGGCGGGCGCTGGCCTGGCTTGTCGGGGAGCGTATGCAGGCGGCCTGGCGCACGGCGCTCGAGCAGGCCGATGCTGACGCGCCGGTAAGCCGGGTGCGTGCGCTGGTGGGGGCTCAGCTACGCATCATCCAGGATATCCCGGCGCTGCCCGCAATTCTGTTCTCGCGCACATTGCACCGCGACAACGCGGCGCTGCGCGCCGGTGTGGGAGAGGTCGCCGGGCGCTTTTACGCGCGTCTCGAGCAGCTCGTCGACGCCGCCGTCGCCCGGGGCGAGTTTCGCAGCGATCTCGACGCCGATGTCGCGGCATGGCTGTTGATCGCCGTGATACAGGGCATGGCCGTCCGCTGGTCGCTCGCGGATCGTGGCTTCGATCTCGAGCGCGAAGCCGGCCAGCTCCTGGATGCGGCCCTGGCGGGATTCCGGACGCGCTCGGGCCAGGTGATACAGCGGGGGACGGCCGACGCCGGGGAACCGGCGTGAGCGGCGCGGGAACCGGCGATGATGATCGTGTTCCTATACATGTTAATAAGGGTGCGGGTACGCCGGGCGGCGGGTTTCCATCGCACCCCGCCGGCATGGTATAAACCGCCACCGGTCTGTAGCGGGGCACGCACGGGCGATCGCGCTGGCGCGCTGCGAAAGTGGCGGAACTGGTAGACGCGCTGGTTTTAGGTACCAGTGGGGCAACCCGTGGGAGTTCGAATCTCCCCTTTCGCACCAGTCCGACCCTCCCTGACAACACCAAGGCTTGAGCACAAGGCAAGAGGAACTGAATGCAAGTATCAGTTGAGAACACCGGCAACCTGGGGCGCGCGATGAGCGTCTCGATCCCGGCGGAAGAGGTCGAGGAGCAGATCCAGGCGCGGTTGAAGAATCTGGCCAAAAACGCCAGGTTGCCGGGTTTCCGGCCGGGCAAGGCGCCGCTGAAAATCATCGATGCGCACTACGGCGAGCAGGTCCTGCAGGAGGTGGCCGGCTCCCTCATCGAAAGCTCGCTGCGCGAGGCGTTCGCCCAGGAGAATCTGGTTCCCGCGGGGACCCCTCAGGTGGAGCCGAAAACCCTGGAGCGCGGCAAGGATATCGAGTTCACCGCCAGCTTTGATGTCTACCCGGAGATCAAGAAGCTGGACCTGAAAGGGGTGGAGATCGAGCGCCCGGTGTGCGAAATCACCGACGAGGATATCGACCGGACCGTGGAGACCATGCGCAGCCAGAAAGTGACCTACGAGCCCGTGGAACGGGGCGCGCGGGAAGGCGACCGGGTGACGGTGGATTTCAAGGGCACCATCGACGGTGAGCCGTTTGCCGGCGGCGAGGCCGAGGACTATCAGCTGGTTCTGGGCCAGGGGCAGTTCCTGGAGGAGTTCGAGAACGGCGTCCTGGGCGCCGCCGGCGGCGAGCAGCGTACCGTGAACGTGGCGTTTCCCGATGATTACCACGGTGAGGCGGTGGCCGGGAAAACGGTCGAGTTCAATATCCATGTCAAGGAAGTCGCCGAGCCGCAGCTTCCCGAGGTCAACGAAGAGTTCATCAAGTCGTTTGGAATTGAAAGCGGCGACGTGGAAGCCTTTCGCCGCGAGATTGCCGACAATCTCGCCCGCGAGCGGGACGAGCGCGTCAGCAGGCTGACCCGGTCCCGGGTGATGGACGCCCTGATCCGGGAGAACGAGATCGAGGCGCCGGCGAGCCTGGTGGAGCGCGAGATCGACGCCATGATCTCGATGAACCGGTCCATGCTCGAGCAGCAGGGCATGCCGACGGAGCAGTTCGAGCCGGACCGCGAACGGTACCGCGAGGACGCCGGGCGGCGCGTCAGGATGGGTCTGATACTGTCGGAGATCGTACAGAGGAACGAGCTGAAGCCGGACCCGGGTAAAGTGAAGGAGCGCATCGAGAAAATGGCGGCGAGCTACGAGCAGCCCGAATCTTTCGTGCAGTGGTACTATAGCAGCCGTGAGCGGATGCAGCAGATGGAATCCGCCGTGCTCGAGGAGCAGGTGGTGGAGATGCTGCTCGAGGACGCCGACTCCAGGGAAACGAGCGTCTCCCTGCAGGAGCTGACGGACCAGCCCGCCGGTTGAGTCCGGCGTTCGCCCCGTATCAAGAGAATCAACAACTGGTGAGTACGATGTCGACAAGCTACAAC
>JBEPXV010000012.1:0-14585 GCA_041641695.1 Gammaproteobacteria bacterium
CGGCGCGCGCCAGGCGCTGCGTCGCCTCGTTCAGGCCGGGCTCGCTCTCGGACAGCGTCTGCCGCAGCGCCTCGATGCGCCGCTGGTCCGCGTCCATGTGGCTGCGCGACTCGCTCTGGTCCCGGGTCAGCCGTTGCAGCTCCTGCTGCTGCTGGTCCCGGGACTCGCGCAGGTGCTTGATGTTCTGCTCCACGCCGGAGATATCCGCGCCGGTGCGGTAGTACTCGCCCTGGGCCTTGTTGAAGGATTCGTTGGCCTCGGTCTGGCGGCTGCGCAGGGTCTCGATATTCTTCTCGGCGCCGCGCTGCTTCGCCAGTGCCTCGTCGGCCAGCTTCTGCAGGCGCGCCAGCTCGGTGTCCTTGCGGCCGACCTCGTCATTCAGCGCCTGCCAGCGAAGACTGAGGAGCTGGGACTTGAGCTGCCGCTCCTCCTGGCGCAGGGTCTTGTACTGCTCGGCCGCCTCGGACTGGCGCTTGAGGCGTTTGAGCTGCCCCTCCAGCTCCTTGCGGATGTCCTCGACGCGCTCCAGGTTCTCGCGGGTGTGGCGGATACGGGTTTCGGTCTCCCGACGCCGCTCCTTGTATTTCGATATTCCCGCCGCTTCCTCGATGAGCACACGCAGCTCCTCGGGCTTGGCCTCGATGATGCGGCCCACCATGCCCTGCTCGATGATCGAGTAGGAGCGCGGGCCCAGACCGGTGCCGAGAAAGATATCGGTGATGTCGCGGCGGCGCGACTTGGTGCGGTTGATGAAGTAGCTCGACTGCCCGTCGCGGCTCAGCTCACGGCGCACGGAGATCTCGTTGTACTTGGCGTAAGGCCCGGGCGCCCTGCCCTCGCTGTTGTCGAACACCAGCTCCACCGACGCCTTGCTCACCGGCTTGCGCGCCGAAGAGCCGTTGAAGATCACATCCGCCATCTGGTCGCCGCGCAGGGTCTTCGCCGACGATTCCCCCATCACCCAGCGTATGGCGTCGATGACGTTCGACTTGCCGCAGCCGTTCGGCCCGACCACGCCAACCAGGTTGGCCGGCACCGATACCGTCGTCGGGTCCACGAACGACTTGAATCCGGAGAGCTTGATATGTTTAAGCCGCATTGTGTGCGCTATCGAACGACGCCGTCGCGTGTCCTGTTGAGAAGATTCGAGTCGATCGGGTCCATCATCAAGACGCCCCGGCCGCGGATCCGGCGAGCCCGCGGCAACCGCCTGGAGCGCCAGAGCATCCGCGGTCTCCGGATTGTTTCGTCGTGTTGCTGCTCGCCAAGACGGCCCCGGCTGACGGTCCGTCCAGGTTTACTTCGAAATCGTTCAAGATGCTGACAGGCCCGGCATGCTCAACCGGGCAGGGAGCGGAAGCCCGCTCCGCGGATTGTACACGGTGTCGACGCCCGCATTTTGCACCAGGGTGGCCGGTATTGTTCGCCGCATGCAGCCGTCCTTATGCTGTTAAACTTCAAGCGCCGAAAGTTACCACAACGTGCCGCTCAATGACCACGAAACCATCCAGGAAATTTGAAGTCTTCGACAACCCGCAGCCCGACCGGGATTACACGATTCACATTGATGTGCCCGAGTTCACCTGTCTGTGTCCCATGACGGGTCAGCCGGATTTCGCCACCTTGCATCTGGCCTATGTTCCCGACCGCCTGTGCGTCGAGCTCAAGTCCCTGAAACTCTATATGTGGTCCTACCGCGACGAGGGCGCCTTTCACGAGGCCGTGACGAACCGGATACTCGACGACCTGGTCGCGGCACTGCAGCCGCGGTTCGCCCGCCTCACGGCCAAATTCAACGTACGGGGCGGCTTGTACACCGATGTCGTGGTGGAGCACCGGGCCGAGGGCTGGACGCCGCCCGAGCCCGTGACCCTGCCCGGCGCCCGAAGCTGATTTTCGGCATGCGCAAGACTTTTCTGGGCGCCGCCTGCGTGTTCCGCGGCGCCGCGCTGGTGATCCGGCCCGGCATCAGGCACTTTGCCTGGATTCCCCTCCTGATCAACGTCCTGGTCTTCGCGGGCCTGATCTGGCTGAGCGGCGAGGCCTTCGACACCCTGCTGGAACGCTACCTGGCCGGGGCGGAAAGTCTCTGGTGGTCCGCCCTTCGCTGGCTGGCGTGGGCGGTATTCAGCGCCGCCATGCTGCTGGTGTCGTTCTTTACCTTCACCCTCGCCGCCAACCTCATCGGCTCGCCCTTCAACGAAGCCCTGTCCGCCGCCGTGTCCGCACAGGTCGGCAACCGGCCCGGCGAAGCCGCGCCGTCCTGGACCGGCATCCTGGCCGCCTTCCCGGCGGCCATCGGACAGGAAATCACCAAGTGGCTGTACTTCGCCCGCTGGCTCCTGCCGGCCCTGCTGCTGTTCCTGGTGCCGGGCATCCAGATGCTGGCCCCGTTCGTCTGGGCCGCCCTGGCGGCCTGGTTCGTGGCTCTCGAATACCTCGAATTTCCGGCCTCCAACCGGAACCTGGGATTCAAGGCGCTGCGCGAGCGGGTCAAGCCCGACCGCGGCTACCTGTGGGGCTTTGGGGCCACCGTCATGGTCCTGGCGCTCATCCCCGGCCTCAACCTGATCCTGATGCCCGTGGCGGTCTGCGGCGCCACCGTGTTGTGGGAGAAGTATCTGAAGCCCGCCGGGTAACCGCTATTTTGTCTCGCTGAGATCTCGGAGCGCGCAGAGGATTCAGTAGTCCTCAGCGAGCCCGGCGACCTTTGCGAGAGAAATTATACAACCGGCCGGGGACGACTCCAGGTACTTTGTTACGGCAGTAGCACAGTCGAGCCGGTCGTCTTGCGCGCCTCCAGGTCTTCGTGGGCGTGGGCGACCTCCTTGAGCGGATAGGTCTGGTTTACCTCTATCCGGACTGCGCCCTTGTCGACGACATCCATGAGCTCGGCGGCCGTGTTGTCCAGATCCTCGACGGCGGCCGTGTAGTGAAACAGCGTCGGCCGCGTCAGGAACAAGGAGCCCTTGGCCGCCAGCAGGCCCAGATCCAACGGCTCCACCGGCCCCGAAGACTGGCCGAACAACACCATCATGCCGAGCCGCGACAGACAATCCAGGGACCGCATGAAAGTATCCTTGCCCACCGAGTCGTAAACCACCTTGACTCCGGCGCCGCCGGTGATCTCCTTCACCCGCTCCAGGAAATCCTCCCGGGTGTATACCACCGGGTAGTCGCAGCCGTGGCTTTTTGCCAGCTCCGCCTTCTCGTCCGAGCCCACCGTGCCGATCACCGTGGCGCCCAGCAGCTTGGCCCACTGGCATGCGATCAAGCCCACCCCGCCGGCGGCCGCATGGATGAGAATGGTATCGCCGGCCTGCACGCGGTAGGTGCGCCGCAGCAGGTACTGGGCCGTCATGCCCTGGAGCATCATGGCCGCCGCCGTCCGGTCATCGATGCCGTCCGGCAAGCGCACCAGGCGCTCCGCGGCGACCACCCGCTCCTCCGCGTAAGCGCCCGGGGGCAGCGCCACGTAGGCTACCCGGTCACCCGGCGCCACCCGGGTGACCCCTTCGCCGACCGCCTTCACCACCCCGGCGGCTTCCGTCCCGAGGCCGAACGGCCGGTCGCTCAACGGATACAGGCCGGTGCGGTGATACACGTCGATATAGTTCAGGCCCACCGCCGTGTGTCTGACTACTGCCTCGCCCGGCCCGGGCGCCGGGGTTTCCACCGGTTCCCATTTCATCTGGCCGGGTCCGCCCGGCTCGTGGACTCGAATTGCGTATGGCATGACTTTTCTCCTCGTATCGATATTCAGGGTTCAGTGAACCGTGCGCTTGCGGGATTCCTTGATCCGCTCGTACGCCGCCTTGATGCTCTGGGTCTTCTCCGTGGCGACTTCCATCATCTCCTCGGGCAGCCCCTTGGCCACCAGCTTGTCGGGATGATGCTGGTTCATCAGGCGCCGGTAGGCTTTCTTGACCTCCGCGTCGCTGGCATCCGGGCTGACGCCGAGCGTGCGATAGGCGTCCTCCAGGGCGGGGCGCGAATCTCCCGCCGCCCGCGCTCCGCCGGACTGCAGCATGTCCAGGAGCTGCCGGATCTGGGCCTGGTCGAATCCCAGATGCTCGGCGATATGCAGCAGCGCCCGGTACTCCGCGTCGTCGACGCCGCCGTCCGCCAGCGCCGCCTGGATCTGGATCTCGAGAAAGATACGCAGCAGATTGCGATTGCGGTGGCTGACCCGGCGCAGTTGATCAACGACCTCGTCCACGGAGAAATTGTCGGATTTGCCCCGGTTGAACAGCTCGATGGCCGCCCGGCGCTGCTCGTCCTGCAGGCGCATCTGCTGCATGACCCGCTCGGCCAGGGCGATCTCGCTTTTCGATACCCGCCCGTCCGCCTTGGCGATATAACCCATCACCGAGAAGGTGGCGGTGAAAAACGCCGCTTGCACCATTTCCTGGTCGTTCAGGGAGATGCGCGCCGCGCCGCTGACGCCCTTGTCGAACTGGTGACCGAGCACCGCGCCCAACGCCGCGCCCAGCGGGCCGCCCAGCATGAAGCCGAACGCGCCGCCCGCGATCTTGCCCCACCAGCTCATCGGCGCATCGCTCCCGGGAGGTGGACGACCACCCTGGCACCGCCCAGCGCCGCCTCGTCGATTTCCATACTGCCGCCGTAGTCGGTGACAATGCTGTGCACCACGGCAAGCCCGATTCCCTGGCCCTCGGTGCGGGTGTCGCCGCGCACCCGTCGCTCCACGATTGCCGCGCGCCGGCCCTCCGGGATGCCCTCCCCGTCGTCCTCCACGGCGATCGTCAGCGCTTCGCTTTCCGCGCTGCAGGCGGCCTGCACCCGCACCCGCCCGCGACAGTGCTTGCAGGCGTTGTCCATGAGATTGCCCAGGATCTCGAGCAGATCCCCGACGTCACCGCGGAACCGGCACTCCCCGGGGGCGTCCACCTCGATATCGATACCGCGGTCGTGGTAGGCCTTGCCGAGGCTGCGCGCCAGCTTGTCGATCTCGGGACCGACGGGCTGCGCCAGCGCGAACTCCCCGGTGCCGCTCGCAGCGCCGCGCAATTGATAGGACACGATATCGTGCATCCGGTCCACCTGTGTACTGACTTCGCTCAATGTGTCGTCCGGGATGTCATCGCCACGGGGCGCGTGCTTTGCTCCCTGCTCGGAAAGGTTGCGCAAAACCGCCAGCGGTGTCTTCAGGCTGTGGGCCAGGTCATCGAGCTTGTCGCGATAGCGCTGGCGCTGCTTGCGCTCGTTTGCCAGCAGGGCATTGAGATTGAGAGCCAGGGATTGTAATTCATCCGGATAGTCGGTGCTGAGCCGGTCACGCTCGCCGCGCTCGACGCGGTTGACCTCCGCCGCTAAGCTGCGCAGGGGTCTGAGCGCCCACAGCAGCACGCCGAGCTGAACGACGATCAGTACCACCACCGAGGCGAGCAGCCACAACCAGAGCGTTTGCCGGAATTCATTCACGCGGGACTGATACAGGCTGTAGTCCTCGGCAACCGTGAAGTGGAAGGGAAGCTCGCGCCCGTCCGTGGCTTCCCACACCACGGAGTACCCGAGGACGAACACCGGCTGGCCGTTCTGCGTCTCGCCGCGGCGGAACAGGAACTCGCCCGCTTCCGGGCGCGGCGCGGCGGCCGCGTCCACGCCCAGCGCAGACGGTGACTTCCAGACGGTGTCGCCGCCGGCATCCGAGACCCAGGCGAACAGCCCGGAGTTGGTTCGCGACAGCCGCGGCTCGGGCAGTGTGGCGGGGAGCTTCATGGTGTTGTCCGGCGCCAGCTCGGCCGCCGCCAGCAGCCCGTAGACCTGGGTCTGCAGGTAATCGCGGACGGAGGACTCCGCGCTGCTGCGAAAGGCGCGATCCAGGGCGGCTCCGGTTACGCCCAGGAACCCGGCCAGGGCCAGTGACGCGGCCACCAATACGCGGGAGCGTATGGAGCGGATCACGATACGTTCAACCGGTAACCCCGACCCCGCAGCGTTTCAATGGGATTGATCCGGCCTTCCGGGTCGAGCTTCTTTCTCAGGCGGCCGATAAAGACCTCGATGACGTTGCTGTCGCGGTCGGCGTCTTCCTCGTAGACGTGCTCGGCGAGCTCGGACTTGGAAACCACCTTGCCCGGATGCAGCATCAGGTACTCGATAAGCCGGTACTCGTAGCCCGTCAGGTCCACGTGCTCACCGTCGACCTGCACCGACTGTTGTGACGTGTCCAGGGTGAGAGGACCGTGCTCGATCGAAGATCGCGCCAGGCCCTTGGAGCGCCTCAGCAGGGCCCGGATTCTTGCCAGCAGCTCCTCCATGTGGAACGGCTTGGTCAGGTAGTCGTCGGCGCCGGCCTCGAGGCCTTCGACTTTCTGCTGCCACCTGTTGCGCGCCGTGAGAACCAGGATAGGATAGGCCCTGCCGTTGGCGCGGGTCTTCTCGATCAGCTCGAGCCCGTCGATGCCCGGCAGACCCAGGTCTATCACTGCCATGTCCAGCGGATACTCCTCGGCCATGAACGCGCCGTCCACGCCGTCGGCCGCCAGATCCACGGCGAAGCCCTCTTCGCGCAGCCGGGAGCCGATCTGCTCGCGCAGGGTGTCCTCGTCTTCCACCACCAGTATACGCATGCGACCCTAGTTCCCGGGATTGACCCAGATGTATTTGACTCGTCCGTCGCCGGTCAACACCTTGACCCGGTACATCGGCTGGCCGTCGCGGGTGACGCGCTCGGCGGCCAGCACCTTGACGTCGCGCTGCTCCTTGATGCGCTTCACGGCCTGGTCGAGGGTGATACCGCCCTGTTGGGCCGCCGACACGGCGGGCAGGCCCAGAACGCAAATCAGCATCAAGCAGACAATCGATCTCATATTGTTTACAGGTCCGGCGCGCGGGCGTTCCGACGCGCCTGGACAACCCCGATGTGTGAGTTGATTATTCGGCCACCGCCACTTCGACCCGTGTCCCTGCGGTCCGGGTCACGGACCATACGGGCGTGGAAAGCCCTGCCGTCATATTGGTACTTCACATCATACCCGACGACCCGCTCCTGCTCATAGTCGGACGCACCCCCTGCCGGACGCCCGCCCGCCCCGGTCGCGGCGACGGTGTTTGGCAGTGTGGTAATCGGCCAGGAGTTCACTCGTCTTGCACCTCGATGCACGTTGTTTGTTGACGCGCACCATACCGGGGCATGGATTAATCCATCCTGAACCGAATGTGAACGAAGGCTGAACGCGGATCTACACAATTCGCAGCACAGCAATAAGAGCGAACTGGCGTAGAACCTAACCACCTCTCTCAAATGCCCACAGGGCGCCGCCGGGTGCTTTTTCACCAAGCGAGTATCGGGGAGAGATAACCACCGAAGGCATTAGAGTACTGGGGGCCCCGAGCGGTTATGACCGGGAACGCGGGTGCCCTGGAGCTAAACCGTGCCTGGATTTTTGATATCCGTCGGGATTGAATCCTACATAGAGATAAACACCGAAGGCACCAACGTCATGGGGGCCCCGAGGGGTCATGACCGGGAACGCAGGTGCCCTGGACCCAATCCCTGCCCGAATTGGTGACGTATGTCGTGATGAATCCCGACCTACATAGTCTGGCGCAGCAGTAGCTGGTCACCGCGCTGGATCAGCTCGAGGTGCTTGAGAAAAGACATGCCGAGCAGGACCTCGTCGCCGCTCATGCGCGGGTTGATGCTGGCCGTGACATCCCGAATACGGATGCCGCCGACCTTCACCTGGTCGAGCACCGTTGTATACGTAGTGATCGTGCCGTTCGCAGTCCGGGTAGGGCTCGCGGCACCCCGCGCCAGATCAAGCTCGCGGGCCAGAGAGTCGCTCAAGGCCACGTGGGTGGCGCCGGTGTCCAGGAAGAAACGTACTTCGCGGCCGTTGATGCTGCCCGTCGCCACGTAGTGGCCCATGGGGTTGCGGGTGAGCCTGACTTCCACACCCTCGGCCGTGCGCGCCGACGGGACAACCTGGTTGGGGTTCTCGCGGCGGTCCAGCTCGCCCGCGAACAACCAGGTCAGCAGCAGCGCCGCGCCGGCCCACGCGGCGAAGACCATCAGCTTGCCGGTGACGGACACGGCAGCGAGCTTCCTGGTTCTGGAATTCGAGCGGCGCAGGACATCGTGGACACGACTCTATGGTAGAGTTCGACAACAAGCAAAACAACTGCTCGTCCGCATTGCGCGGTCGAAGCCGTAACGGGAGGCTGTGCCAGAATGCGATTGATCTTGTTGGGCGGCCCGGGCGCCGGAAAGGGTACCCAGGCGAACTATCTGACGGAGCATTTCAATATTCCGCAGATTTCCACCGGCGACATGCTGCGCGCCGCCGTCAAGGCGGACACGCCCCTGGGCCGGGAAGCCAAGAAAGTCATGGACGCCGGCGGCCTGGTGTCCGATGACATCATCATGGGGCTCATCAAGGAACGTCTCCGGCAGCCTGACTGCGAAAACGGCTACCTGTTCGACGGCTTTCCAAGAACCATCGCCCAGGCCGAGGCCATGCGGACCGAGGGTATCGGCGTCGACTATGTCGTGGAAATCGCCGTGCCGGACGAGGAGATCATCCGGCGCATGAGCGGGCGGCAGGTCCACCCGGCATCGGGCCGCACCTACCACGTGGAGTTCAACCCGCCCCGGGAGCAAGGCAAGGACGACGTCACCGGCGAGCCGTTGATACAACGGGACGACGACAAGGAAGAAACCGTGCGCAAACGGCTGGAGGTTTACCACGAGCAGACCGCGCCCCTGATCGATTACTACACTCGATGGGGGCGAACCGACGACGCGGACGCGCCGGCCTACGTGCGCGTGGACGGCATCGGCGACGTGGAGGAAGTGAAGCAGCGAATCCTGGCCGCCATGACCTGACGGAGAGCCCCCGCCGGCGCGCCGCGTTGGCGGCCGCCGCTTAGTATCCCTTGGCGCTCAGGCTCGGCGCAGTACGCCGCGCAGGTCCGACGTCCAGCGGTGCAGGGTGGGCAGCTGGTCCGCCACGAACTGCCACCAGTCGTCCTTGTGCTCCACCCGGTCCGCGAACCACTCCTGCACGGGCTCCTCGGAAGTTGCCAGGGCCAGCCGGATCTGATGCAGAACCTCGTGGGAGTCGTACTCGCGGGTCGCGCGGATACGCAACAAGGGAATATTCGCCGTCTTCAGCGCCTTGTCCAGCACGTCGCCGCCCGGCGACGTGTCCCGGCGGCGTTTCTTGGCACGAGTGTCCAGGTCGATGGCCAGCACCGGAGACAGGTTATTGGGGCTGCAGAGCAGAAAATCCACACAGCGCCGCTGTACCCGCATCCAGTGCGCGCGCTGCTCCGGATTCACGCCGTGCGGCTGGATGAAATCCGACAGCCGGACTTTGGGAAACACCCGCGCGTGGCTGCCGATCACCTGGATCAGTGTCTGGAAATAGCGCTGCTCGTGCTCCAGCAGCAGGGATTCGCGCCTCAGGTATGACGGCTCGTCATCTTCGACCCGGGGCCGCCGCCGGTACACCTGGACGTACCAGGCCACCAAGGCCCCCACCAGCAGGAACGTGAACAGTGTGACTAATATCGGTTGCATTCCGGGGTAACTCTGACGCTTGAGTCCCTTGAGTTTATTTACGACATGTCCTGTTCTTGAGTTTAGTCCGTGGTGCCGCGTCTTTGAGCCGTCCCTGTCGCCCCCCGTCGCGAAATCCCTCCATTTCGTCGGACCGGTAGTCCAATTACTTAATTTCGACCAGTTCCACCTCGAAGATCAAGGCCTCGTTGGGCCCGATTCGCTGTCCAGCCCCGGACTCTCCATAGGCCAGCTCCGCCGGAATGTAGAACTTGTACTTGGCGCCTTCCTTCATGAGCTGCAGACCCTCCTGCCAGCCCTGGATCACGCCATTCAGGGGCAGCGTCGCCGGGTTGCCGCGCTCGTAGGAGCTGTCGAAGACCGAGCCGTCGATCAGCGAGCCTTCATAGTGCACCACCACCGTGTCGGCGGCGGTCGGCCGGCCGCCGTCGCCTTCGCTGAGGACTTCATATTGCAGGCCGCTGTCGGTTTCCGTGACCGCGTCGCGCTGACCGTTCTCCTCGAGAAACGCCTCGCCGCGCGCCAGGTTGGCGCCGGCCTTTTCCTGCCGCTCACCTTCCAGCCGGGCGCGCTGCTCGGCAATGGCGGCATCCATCTCGTTGCGACTCAGCTTCGGCGCGGCGCCGCCGAGAGCATCGCGCAGCGCCTGCACCAGAACCTCCTCGTCGAGCTCCAACCCCGGGCGCTGCAGCGACAAGCCCATCTGGTAGCCCATGGTGTAGCTGAACTTCTCCGTCTGGGACTCCAGCTCCTGGGCATGGGCCGCCAGGCTCGTGGCGGTCATTGCCGCGCACATGAATGCGATACGTACGTACATGAAATATCTCCGGATTTTCAGGTTGAGACAGGGGATTGAGGGAAGTCTAGCATGCCCGTGTGGGTGACCCCCGATCCGGCGCGGGTTTGATCTCTCGCCAAGAACGCTGAGAGCGCCAAGGGAAGACTGATTCATTCGTGGCGGCCGGACGAGGCAGGTACTACGACCCGCCAACTGACACAAATCCGGCCCGGAAGCGGAGCTACATTTTCATTTTTCTTTGCGCTCTCTGCGTTCTTGGCGAGAGGCTCCGTCTTCGGAATCTCAATCCAGCAGCAACTGCGGATCGAGGCGTTTGTCGAACCAGTTCATGCCCCAGTGCAGGTGCGGGCCGGTGGCCCGGCCGGTTGCGCCCACGGCGCCGATTGCGTCGCCACGGGCGACGCGCTGATCTTCACGGACATCGATGCGGCTGAGATGAATGAACACCGAGCTGATGCCGTGGCCGTGGTCCAGAATGATCGTGCCGCCGGAGAAGTACATATCCTCGTGGACCAGGGTCACCTTGCCGGGCGCCGGGGCCCGCACCGGGGTTCCGGCCGGCGCCGCGTAGTCGACGCCGTAATGGGGCCGCCGGGGCTCGCCGTTCAGGATCCGCTGGCTGCCGAACACGCCGGACACCCGCGCGTCGTCCACCGGACGAATGAAATCGGACAGGAAATCGGTGCGCGGCGCGTCGATCCGGCGGGCGCGATCGATCAGCGCCTGCTCCCGGCGTATGCGTTTCAGGGCCGCCTCGTCCGGGGTGACCTGCGACGGCGGCAGACCGTCGATGCGCTGTATGTCGTAGTCGCGCTGTGCGATCACCAACTCGCGGTGCGCCACGCTGCCGTCCGGAAAGACCACCGCCAGGGTCGCCTCGGGGTCGGCGTCGCGGTCGAAGCCGGCCGCGAACACGCCGTCCGCCGACACCCGCAGCGCTTCGCCATCCAGGCTGACTTCGGACCCGGGCGGAACACGGCCGGTCAGCATTCCGCCCTGCTCCATCGACCCCCCCAGCTCCAGCGTCCCGGCCGGCGCCGCGGTCGCCCAGATCAGCGCCATGAGGGCGACGCAGGCACGGCTCACCGGCTCATCACTCCGGCGACGCGCCCGCGTATCCGGCCAGCCGCGCAATGATCTCGTCGAACGCCAGGGTCTCCTGCTCCCGGGTGCCGAGTCGGCGCACCGTGACGGTCCGCTCCTCGGACTCACGGCGGCCCAGGACCAGGATCATGGGGATCTTCATCTCGCTGTGCTCACGCACCTTATAGGAGATCTTCTCGTTCCGCAGGTCCGTGTCGGCCCGGACACCCTGCCGGCGCAGTGCTCCTGCCAGCTCACGGGCGTACTCGTCGGCGTCCGAGACGATGGTGGCTACCATCGCCTGCACCGGGGCGAGCCACAGGGGCAGCGCCCCGGCGTGGTGCTCCAGGAGGATGCCGAGGAAGCGCTCGAAGGACCCCAACGCCGCGCGGTGCAGCAACACCGGCACGTGCTTGTCTCCGTCCTCGCCGATGTAGTACGCGTCCAGACGGTGGGGGAGATTCAGGTCCACCTGCAGGGTGCCGCACTGCCAGTCCCGGCCAATGGCGTCGCGAAGCACGAACTCCAGCTTGGGGCCGTAGAACGCCCCCTCCCCGGGGTTGAGCGTGTAATCCAGACCGGTGGCAATGGCCGCCTCCTCCAGGGCCTTCTCAGCCGTGTCCCAGATGTGGTCCGCTCCCACCCGCTTGGCGGGACGGTCGGCAAATTTGATGCGCACGTCGTCGAAACCTAGGTCGTGGTAGACCTCCTGCACCAGGCGGCAGAACAGCTTGCTCTCTTCGGTGATCTGGTCCTCGCTGCAGAAGATATGGCCGTCGTCCTGGAGGAAGGAGCGCACGCGCATCAGCCCCAGCAGGGCGCCGGACGGCTCAAAGCGATGCACCTTGCCGAACTCCGCCAACCGCAGCGGCAGCTCGCGGTAGCTGCGCAGCCGGTTGTTGAAAATCTGCACCGCTCCCGGGCAGTTCATCGGCTTCATGGCGAGCGTCCGGTCCTGGTCCGTCTCCGTGGTGAACATGTTCTCGCCGAATGCTTCCCAGTGGCCGGACGCCTCCCACAGGCTGCGGTCCATCATGTCGGGCGTGTTCACCTCCTCGTAACCGGACGTTAATACCTTCTCGCGCATGTAACGCAGCAGCGTCTGGATGATCGTCCAGCCCTTGGGGTGCCAGAACACCGAGCCGGGCGCCTCCTCCTGGAAATGAAACAGGTCGAGCTGCCTGCCCAGGCGCCGGTGGTCGCGCTTCTCGGCCTCTTCGAGCTGCGTGAGGTACTCCTTGAGCTCCTTGTCATTCGCCCAGGCCGTGCCGTAGACCCGCTGGAGCATCTCGTTTCTCGAGTCGCCGCGCCAGTAGGCCCCGGCCAGCTTGGTCAACTTGAATGCCTTGCCCAGGCGGCCGGTGGAAGGCAGATGCGGGCCCCGGCACAGGTCGGCGAACTCGCCCTGGCGATACACGGTCACCACTTCGCCCTCGGGAATGTCCTCGATGATCTGCGCCTTGTATTCCTCGCCAATGCTCCGGAAATAGTCGATCGCTTCCTGCCGGTCCCATACTTCCCGCTCTACCGCCTCGTCGCGGTCGACGATCTCCCGCATGCGCTCCTCGAGGCGCTCCAGGTCCTCCGGCGTAAACGGCTCGTCGCGCGCGAAGTCGTAATAGAACCCGTTCTCGATGGACGGCCCGATGGTGACCTGGGTCTCCGGGAACAGCTCCTTGGCGGCCTCCGCCAACACATGGGCCGCGTCGTGGCGCAGCAGGTCCACGCCGTCCGGCGTGTCCCGGGTGACGATCTCGACCCTGGCATCCGCGTCGATGGACCGCGTCAGGTCCAACAGATCGCCGTTGACGCGGATCGCCACGGCCTTTTTGGCCAGCGATTTGCTGATACCTTCGGCCAGCTCCAGCCCCGTGGGCGGCTTGTCAAAGGTCCGGCTGGACCCGTCCGGGAACGTCAACTCAATGGACATGCTTCGAATCTCATTAGATGGGCGGCCGGCCTCAATGCCGGATCGGCGACTGGCGGAACGGCCGGATGGCAAAACAAAAGCCAGGCGCTGCCTGGCGGCGTTTATGTTATAACGGCGGGCCGCTAGACATCAATTGGCGCGTGCATCATGGCCAAACGACTGATCCGCAACGCGCGGGTAGTGAACGAAGGAACAATACACGAAGCCGATCTGCTCATCGCCGACGGCCGGATCGAAAAGATTGCGTCTTCCATCGACGCGCGCGACGACTGGCAGGTGCTCGATGTCGAGGGCAGGCACGTCCTGCCGGGCATGATTGACGACCAGGTACACTTCCGCCAGCCCGGCGCCACCCATAAGGGCGACATTGCCAGCGAGTCCGCCGCCGCCGTGGCCGGCGGCATAACCAGCTTCATGGACATGCCCAACGTCGATCCGCCCACCTTGAGCGGCGAGCGCCTCGAGGAGAAGTACCGGATGGCCGCCGGCGTCGCCCGGGCCAATTACGGCTTCTACCTCGGCGCCAGCAACACGAACATCGACGCGATCCAGAGCCTGCAGCCCGGCCAGGCCTGCGGCGTCAAGGTGTTCATGGGCGCGTCCACCGGGAACATGCTGGTGGACGACCCCGAGGCGCTGAACGCCGTTTTCGCCCGCTGCCCGGTGCCGGTGGTGACCCACTGCGAAGACACCCCCACCATCCAGGCCAACGAACGCCACTATCGCAATGTCTACGGCGACAACGTGCCCATGGCCATGCATCCGCATATCCGCAGCGCCGATGCGTGCTACCTGTCGAGCTCCCTGGCGGTGGATCTCGCCACCCGGCACGACGCCAGGCTGCATGTGCTGCACCTGACCACCGCGCGGGAAATGACGCTGTTCTCGGATGCGCCTCTGGCGGAGAAGCGCGTCACTGCCGAGGTCTGCGTCCATCACCTGTTCTTCGACGAAAGCGATTACGCCGGCAAGGGAACGCTGATCAAATGCAATCCGGCGATCAAGACCGACGTGGACAGGAAGGCGCTGCTGCGCGCGGTCCTGGACAATCGCATCGACGTGATAGCCACCGACCACGCCCCGCACACCTGGGAAGAGAAGCAGCGGCCCTATTTCGACGCCCCGGCGGGCCTGCCGCTGGTTCAGCACGCCCTGTTGTCGCTGCTGCAGCAATATCACCTCAAGCGCATGACGCTCCCGGTCATCGTGGAAAAGACCAGCCA
>JBEPXV010000013.1:0-14502 GCA_041641695.1 Gammaproteobacteria bacterium
CCCCCTGGACGGTTCCAGCAATGCCGGACGCGCCCTGGCGCTGGCCATCGATATGACGAAGAATTACGACGCTTCGCTGGTACTCCTGCATGCCCTGCTGCGCAGCGCCGACTCCGCGGCGCTGCGCCGGTTCGCGGAGATCGAGGGCCTCTCAAAACATGTCGAGCCGGAGGTGAGACGGCTGCAGTCGACGGAGGATCGGCTCGGGCTGAATCTCGGCGAGGCCTACGAGGACATGGCGATATCGTCGCGGCCGTTGATCGACATAGGCCAGCACATCCTGGACAACGCGGAGTCGAACGCGAAGCAGAAAGGGATTACGCACATCGATACGCTGCTTGTCGACGGCGATCCCGCTGATCAGATCCTGCGCTGCATCGAGGAACGGGACGTCGACTGCGTGATCATGGGCTCCCGTGGACTGAGCGACATCAAGGGACTGTTTCTCGGCAGCGTGTCGCACAAGGTCATGAACCGGGCACCCTGTACCTGTATCGCGGTGAAGTAAGTATTGCGGTACCGCCGGCAGCGCCGTGGCTTTGCCGCCCTTCGGCACGGCTCCGGGATGGCGGCAGGCAGACGCCCCACTGCGTCAGCACTCCGGCAGGGTGAGCTCGGCTATCAGGGGAAGGTGGTCTGACGCGATGCGGGCGAGGGGACTGACGTGGGTGCGCAGGCCGGCCACAGCTGTGTGGGGGCGCACCCAGATTCGATCGAGCGCGAGCAGCGGCAGGCGGGCCGGATAGGTGCGCAAGTGTCGGGCAGGCGCGAAATGCCGGTGCAGCCAGCGCAGCGGCCGGCCCCAGAGAAACCACTCGTTCAGGTCGCCGAGCAGAACCTCGATTTGCGCACCGCCGGTTTCAAACACGTCCAGTATGTGCCGAACCTGCCGGCGCCGCTCACCGGGCCTGAGCCCGAGGTGCGTCGCCACGACCTGCATGCGCCGGCCGTCGCAGTCGAGCATGACCTGCAGCGCGCCGCGCGGCTCACGGCCCGACATGCTGAGATCGATACGATTGACCGCGAGGACGGACAGATCCGTCAGAATCGCGTTGCCGTAGTGGCGCGTTCCACGCAGCAGGGTCGGGCCCGCAATGGCGGTCCGCCCGGTTTTTTCCCCCAGGTAATCGAGCAGGTCCGCACCGTCGACATCGTGATGCTCCACCTCCTGGAGCGCGGTGACGTTCGCTTCCATCTCCCCGAGCACTTCGGCAACGCGCCCGGGATCGAAGCGCCCGTCGCCGCCGACGCCGGCGTGAATGTTCCAGGTCGCGAGCCTTACGAGCTTCACGGGGCGAATTTCACTGTTCGCCGTTTCCAGAGTGCTGAGGAGGAAGGCCGGGTGTGGGTCTCGACGGGCACTGACGGGATCTTTCGACCGGGCGCTAGCGGCCGAGCACACGGCTCAGTACGTCCATCCCCCGCTGCACCAGGGTTCGATCGGCCTGGGTGCCCATGTGGCCGATCCGGAAGACCTTGCCGGCCAGAGGACCCAGCGAGCCGCCGACCACCATACCGTGCGCCCGCAGGCGCCGGTCAAGCTCCTCCCACGCCATGCCCTCCGGCACCCGGAGGGCGCTGACGGTCGGGCTGCAGATCGATTCGCTCGCAGGGTAAAGACTCAGGCCCATTTCCCGGGAACGCTCGCGGCAATATAATGCCGTATCGCGGTGACGGGCATGGACCTGCTCCAGTCCTTCCCCGAGCACGAGGCGGCACGCTTCGTGAAGACCCGCGAGGGCGGCCCAGGAAGGGGTGTAAGGGAACGCCGCGTTGTCCAGCGCGTGCCGGTAAGGCAGGAGCGCATCATAACCGGCGTAGCTCACCCCGGCGATGATGTCCCAGGCCCTCTCGCTGACGGCGACCCCGCCCAGATCGGGAAACCCCGACAGGCCTTTCTGAGTGCCGAACAGGCACAGATCCACGGACCAGTCGTCGGCCCGGACCGGCATGCCGCCGGCGCTGGCGACCGCGTCGACATAGTAAAGCGGGACGTTGTGCCGGCGAATCAGCTCACCGACCTCGCCAATGGGATTGACGGTTCCCGACGGCGTCTCACAGTGGACGGCCGTCACCATCCTGGGCTGGAAGTCGCGGATCGCCTCCTCGGCCTTCAGGGGGTCGATGGCTTTGTCGTGACCGAGCTCGACCCAGCGAACGTCGGCGCCGATGGAGGCCGCCATCTCGCCGATGCCGTGGCCGAAGACCCCGGTGCTGAGGGCCAGGACCCGGTCCCCGGGCCGGATGCAGCTCTTGAGCGCGCCCCAGAGCGCGATCATGCCCTCCCCGGTCATGACGGCGATCCGGTTCTCCGTGCCCAGTATTGCTCGAAGCTGATCCTGAACGTCGCTGTAGAGCCGGGGGTACTCCGGTTCCAGGTCGGCCGAGCCATAGTCGGTCAGGTACGCCTCCCGAACCGGTTGTGGTACACGGGTCGGGCCGGGAACGAGGGGAATGTCGTAGGTCAGCATCGGAGCGCCCTTGGTTCTGGGGACCTGACGAGCAACGCTGCAGCGCCGCCATCGCCCGGCGGAAATGGACAGGCAGCATAAACCACCTGCCCGGAGGGTGGAAGGTGTCGCCGGGCACCGTGCCGGGAGGCGCAGCGCGGGTCGGGCGACGCGATCTTCACGGTTCCTTTTGCCCGGCCTGCCTTGTGTCGGTTTCCCCGCCACCCTCCTGGCGCGTCCACAGCCACCGGCCGAAGGCCCAGGCGCCGATGCCGATGGCCGCTGCCAGGGCCAGCAGGCCGGCAACACGCCCCGGCGCCGGCTCGCGTATGGTCGCCACCAATTGCCCGGAGAACACCGTCAGCGCGAGGATCATGGGAGCCATGCCGACCACAGTGCCGGCGGCGAAATCGCGCAACCGGATCCGGGAAGCGCCGGCCACCAGGTTGATTACGGTAAACGGCGCGACGGGAACGAGGCGCACCGCGACGACGGCCGCCAGCCCCCGGCGGGCGAGGCGGCGGTCGATGCGTGACAGCAGGCGGCTCGGGAGGCGATGGACGGCGTTCTTCCCGACCGCCTGACCGACGGCGTAGGTGAACAGGGCACTGACCTCCGCGCCGAGCACGGCATAAGCGAACCCGTACCACGTACCGAAGGCGGCTCCCGTGGCGATGATCAAAAGAGTGACGGGCAAAACCAGGAGACTGGCAACGATGTAGATGGCAATCACGATGAACGGGGCGGCCCATTCGCCGCGCAGGTCGCCGAGCCGGCTGATCGCCCTTTTCAGGTCGATCCATTCACCGAGCGGCATCCAGTGCCACGCGGCGGCGAGCGCCAGCGCCAGGCCGAGCACCCCCAGCAGCATACCCGGCGAACGCCATGCCGGCGCGTCCCCGTCATCCATTGCGACCAGCGGCGCCCATTGGCGGAGACCGATCGGCATCTCCGGGTCGGCGATCCCGGCTTCGGGCACGAGGGCGTCCAGCTCCTCGGGCACCCGGTCATCGAAGGTCACCAAGCGGCGGCCCGGGCCGTTCAGCCTCTCCACGGCCTGAACCAGCGAGCCGGTCTGCGCAAGGGTTTCCGAAACCATCGACGGCTCCACGTCCAGATGCTCCCCCAGCAGCCGGCTGCGCAGGGCGACGAGAGCCTCGCGGATACGCGCCTCGTCCCCGGACTCGATGGCCAGGTCGCACTCGGTGTCGAGTCCCATGGACCGGTTGTTGAAATTGGCGGACCCCACGCACAGCAGTCGGTCGTCGATGATCAGCACTTTCGCGTGCATGTTTATGCACTGGTCGTCGAGGCCGGGTACATCCGGATAGTAGACACGCAGCCGGCCGTGGCGGTCCGCCGCGCGCAGCCGCTTGACCAGGCGCGCCCCCAGCACATCCATCGTGGCCCGGGACAACCAGCCCACCGTCTCCCTGGGCAGCACGAGCACGACTTCCGGGCCCCCGGATTCGCCCAGGCGCCCGGCCAGTGCATCACCCAGTTTGCCCGACGTGAAGAATTGCTGCTCGATGTAAATCGAGCCGCGGGCGGCCGCAATGGCATCGAGCAGTAGGCGCTCCACCTCCCGGACTTCTCTCTGATTCCCGTACTCGGGAAAGGTGCGGGCGATGCCCACGTCCACATCGGCCAGGTCGGCCGCGACACCGTCCGGCCAGGGATCGTGCTCGCGGGACAAGTCCGGCTCGCGGAGCTCGTCTCCGGTGGCCGCGTACCAGCGTCGGCGGACCAGCTCGCCCAGGGCCCGGGCCGCCGGTCCACCGACCATGGCTTGAACATCGTGGTACGGCTGGGGAATCGTTCTGTCCAGATCACGGCGTCTCGGATCACCGGCGCGGTGCGCGGGCGTGTCCCAACGCCCCAGGGCGAAATCCAGGCCGCCCACGAACGCCAGCCGGTCGTCGATGACGACGATCTTCTGGTGATGGGAGGCACCGAACGGATGACGGCCGTCCAGATGAAAACGCAGCCGGCGACCCGTCGCCCAGTCCATCTTGTACCAGGGAAGCCATTCCCGGCCCGGCGCGTAAATCATGGAATAGTCCCAGTCGAGGACATGAATGCGAAGCTGCCTGCTGCGCTCGACCAGGTTCTCGAGGAACTCGCCGATCGCCGTGGGAAAGCCGTCATCGGGACCCTCCCGCACGAGCTGGAAGCGGCTGTCGAAATCCCAACCCAGGATCAGCAGCGATCGTCGGGCGTTCTTTGCCGCCTCCCGGAAGACGTGGAAATAGCAGGCGCCGTCGACCAGGAAGGCAACCCGATCCGCGTGCTCGACGCGCCAGCAATTGTCGCACGGCTTGAGCAGCGGGCTATTCATTGCCCGGTTTCGACGAGCGGTCCAGCATATCCGCGAGCTCATCCTCGCTGATGCGCTTCACGCCCAGCTCCTTCGCGTCGTCCAGCTTGCTGCCGGGATTCTCGCCGACCACCACAAAATCGGTCTCGCCACTGACGCTGGACGTGGCCCGTCCACCCAGGGATTCGACCCGCTCCTTCGCCTCGTCGCGGGTGAAGCCCTCCAGCGAGCCCGTAAAGACGAATATCTTGCCCTCGAGCGGCTGGCCGCCCTTCTTAGGCATAGCGCGCACCCGCACCCCTGCGTCGCGCAGCCGTTCCAGGACGTCGCGATTGCGGGCATCGGCGAAGAAATCCGCCACCGACTCGGCGATTTCGGCACCGATTCCGGAGACCGACTCGATGCTGCGCCGGCCGGCCCCGGCCAGCTCCTCCAGGCTGCTGAACTCCTCGGCGAGCTGACGGGCCACGCGCCGGCCGACATGTCGTATACCGAGCCCGTAGAGGAACCGGTCGAGACGCGGCTTGCCGGTGCTCTGGATGGCCTCGTGAAGCTGCTTCGCCGAGCGCTCCGCGAAGCCTTCGAGTGCCTCGATGTCCTCGATAGTGAGGGCGTAGAGGTCGGCGAGGTCGTGCACCAGGCCCTGTCTCACCAGCTGCTCGGCCGTCTTCTCACCGAGATGATCGATATCCATTGCGTCGCGGGAGGCATAGTGCCGGAGGCGGGCCGAAAGCTGGGCCGGGCAGGAAAGGCCCGCAGTGCACAGGTAATAGGCGCCCTCGCGCCGCACTTTGCTCCCGCAAACCGGGCAGCGCCCGGGCATGGAGAAGGATTCGGAGCGCTTCCTGCCCCGCTGCTTGATGCGCTCCTCGACTTCGGGGATGACATCCCCCGCGCGAAAGATCCGAACGCGGTCGCCCAAGCGGATGTCCTTGCGACGAACCTCGTCGGCATTGTGCAGGGTCGCGCGGCTGACCGTCACGCCGCCGACATCCACCGGCTGCAGCAGGGCAACGGGGGTCAGGATGCCCGTGCGCCCGACCTGGACCACGATGTCCTCGACCGTGGTGACCTCCTCGCGGGGCTCGAACTTCCAGGCAATCGCCCAGCGGGGGCTGCGGTGCCGGCTGCCCAGCTCATCCCGCAGGGCATGATCGTCGATCTTGACGACGACGCCGTCGATCTCGTAATCCAGGTCGTCGCGCCGCCCGGCGAGATCGCGGTGGTACTCCTGGGTGTCCTTGAATGACCTGGCGGTCTCGTTCAGCGGGCTCGTCTTGAGCCCCCAGCTCTTCAACTGCTCGAGCACCTCCCGGTGCGTGGGCGGCAGCTCACCGTCGGTCGCCAGTATCTCGTAGAAGAAGACATCCAGCGGCTTGCCCGCAACCCGGCGCGATTCGAGCTGCCGCATCATCCCGGCGGCGGCATTGCGCGGGTTGGCGAACGGGTCTTCACCCTGCTCCACGCGCTCTTTGTTCAGGGCGACGAATCCCTCCCTGGGCATGTAAACCTCGGCGCGCAACGCGACCGAATCCGGAGCGTCCCCGGTCTCCTGAAAGCAAAGCGGGACCGCTCGTATGGTCTTCAGGTTGTGGGAAATATCCTCGCCGACCTCGCCGTTGCCCCGGGTGGCGCCGTACTTGAAGCGGCCCCGCTCATACACGATCTCCACCGACAAGCCGTCGAACTTCGGCTCCAGGCAGAAGCGAATGGTTTTCCTGCCGGACTTGCTGCGCGCGGTTTTCAGGAAGGATTCGATATTCCTGCGTTCCAGCGTGGCTTCAAGGCTGAGCAACGGCGCGGCGTGCCGGACCTTCTTCAACTTGCTCACGGGCTCGGCACCGACGCGCGCCGTCGGGGAATCCTGCGACTTCAGGCCGGGGAACGCCGACTCCATGTCCTCGAGGCGCTGGAAGAGCTTGTCGTAGACGGCATCGGAGATCTTCGGTGCGTTCTTCACGTAGTACAGATAATCGTGATAATTGATGCCTTCCCGCAGGGCACGCACCTCCCGCTCGGCCTCTTTCTTGCTCAGCTCGTCAACGTCCTTGAAGCTCGTATTCGGTTTGTTCTTGAAGTCCACGATACTCAATCCCGCGGTGCGGTCTCCCATCCCGCTCCGACCCGCTTCATGAGCTGCACCACCGCGAGCGGCAGCAGAGAGAATGACAGACTCAGCAACCATCCCTCGGCTCCCGGAGCGTGCACGGACAGGATCGCCGCCAGGGGCGGAACATGGACGGCCGCCAGCAGCAGGCCCACGCCGATGGTCACGGAGATCCAGATGTAAGGATTGCGGGTAATCTCGTTGACGAGTACCGGCGAGTCCGTGCTGCGCATATTGAATACGTGCCACAGGCGGGAGAAGCCGAAGGCAAGAAAACCGACGGTCGCCGCGCGCGTGGGCTCCATATCGAAACGGAGTAGTGCAAGGGCGAAGGCGCCCAGCGCTGAGGTGGCGATCAGGGCGCCGTAGCCCGCGATGGCAAACCAGTGATGAGGCAGGAGGATGGGTTCCCGGGCATCGCGCGGCGGGCGCTGCATCATCCCCTCCTCTCCGCGGCTCAGGCCGAGCGCCAGTGCCGGCATGACGTCGGAGACGAAGTTGATGTACAGGATCTGCAGCGGCAGGATGGGCAGCGGGGCGGCGACCAGGGCAGCGGCGGAAACAGCCATGATCTCGCCCAGGTTGCCGGACAACAGGTACACGATGAAGCGACGGATGTTCTCGAAGATGGTGCGGCCGTGCTCGATGGCCGCGATAATGGTGGCGAAAGCGTCATCCGTCAGCACTATGTCCGCGGCCTCGCGCGCGACCTCGGTGCCCCGCTTTCCCATGGCGATGCCGATATCCGCTTTCTTCAGCGCCGGTGCATCATTGACGCCGTCCCCGGTCATGCCCACCACCCACCCCGCCTCCTGGTAGAGCCGGATCAGGTCGAGCTTCTGCTCCGGGCTGATGCGGGCGAAAACCGGCGCCTCCAGGAGCGTCCGCCGCCTGCCATCGTCGAGGCTGTCCAGATCGTCGAGCTCCGTCGCTTCCACGGGAGTCATGTCCGCGTCCGCGAGGCCGAGCTCCACGGCTATGGCGCGCGCGGTGGCGGCGTGGTCGCCGGTGCCCATGACCACCCGGATTCCCGCTTCCCGGCAGGTGGCAATGGCGTCCCCGATGCCCGCGCGGGGCGGGTCATAGAGCCCGGCCAGACCCAGAAGCGTCAGCTTCTCGTAAGGCTCGGCCTGTTTGCTGTCGACTTTCCTGCGCGCCAGGGCCAGTACACGCAGCCCCTGGTCCGCCAGCTCGTCGCCTTGCGCGGCCCAGTTCTTCCGGTCTTCAGCGCCGAGCTCCGTTTCCCCGTCCGGTCCGACCACGCGGGCGCAGCTGTCGACCAGAGCCTCGGGGGCGCCCTTTGCCGCCACCCACAGGTCACCGCCGCAATCGTGATACGTGGCCATCATTTTCACGTCGGGGTCGAAGCCCACTTCGCGCACTTCCGGACACTTTTCGAGCAGCGCTCCGCGAGTGATTCCCGCCTTTTCTCCCGCTTCAAGCAGGGCCACCTCGGTCGGATCACCGACCGGGCCGTCGTCCTCGAGGCTGGCGTTGTTGCACAATACGCCGGTTTCCAGCGCCGCCCGCAAATCGGGGTCGTCGTCGGGCACGATTTGCTCGTCTTCAAGCGTGAAGCTTCCTTCGTCCGCATCGAACGCGACAACCCCGCCCGGCAGGGCAAGACGCGCCAGGGTCATGTGATTCTCGGTAAGCGTGCCCGTCTTGTCGGTGAACAGGAGATTCGTTGCACCCAGGGTCTCGACGGCCGACAGGCGCTTGACCAGCGCGTTGCGCCGCGCCATGCGCTGCATGCCCCGGGCCAGGGCGAGGGTGGCCACCACCGGCAGTCCCTCCGGCACGGCCGCTATCGCGAGGGCTATACCGGTTTCCAGCATTACCAGCGGGTCCTTGCCGGCGGCAAGACCGGCGCCGATCGTCACGATCGCGATGGCCAGCGTCAGCCAGACCAGGCGCCCCCCGAGCTTGTTCAGCCGCTTTTCCAGGGGCGTCACTGCCTGCTCCGCTTCCTCCACCAGGCTGGAGATATGCCCCAGCTCCGTTTCCATGCCGGTCGCGACCACCACGCCGCTGCCGGAGCCCTGGGTCACCGCGGTGCCCATGTACGCCATGTTCTTTCGCTCGCCCAGCGGGACATCCGGCTCGGACAGGGAATCGGTGTGCTTGTCGACAGCCGTCGATTCGCCCGTCAGCGCGGCCTCGTCGCATTGCAGCTTGTTGGCCTCCAGCAGCCGCAGGTCGGCGGCCACCATGTCGCCCGCCTCCAACAGGACGATGTCACCGGGCACCAACAGATCGGCCGCGATCTCCTTGACCCGGCCGTCGCGCCGTACACGAGCCTGGGTCTTGCCCATGCGCTGCAGGGCTTCCATGGCGCGGGTGGCGCGCAGCTCCATCGCGAAACCGATGACGGTGTTGACCAGGACGGCCGCGGCGATCGCGACCGCCTCCACCAGGCGGCTGAACACCATGGCGGCAATGGCCGCGGCCACGAGCAGGATGACAACGACGCTCTCCAGCTGCTCGACAAGAATGCGCCACATGGGGCGCCTGGTGACCCGGCGCAGCCGATTCGCGCCATGGCGTTTTCGGCGGCGGCGGGCATCGGCCCGGGAAAGCCCCGAGTCCGGTGAGCTGTCCTGCCGTTTCAGGACTTCCCCGGCCTGCAGCCGATAAGGGTCACTCATGCTTCGACATGCTCGTGGACACCGGTCACCTTGTTGCTTGGTCTGGATTCAAACAGGCCGCCGCGGGAACAATGTTGATGAAGGTCAATAATCAACCATGTACCGCTGACGGAGACCGCCCGGCCACCACCGGATCATGAGCCGCGTTACTGGTTATGAAGCTCGCGCATTACCCCTTCCAGGGCCGTCACGATCCGGGCGGCGGCGTCTTCCCCCTCGCCCCGCTCGGCGAGCCGCTGCGGATCGAGAACTTCGCCGAAGCGGATTGACATTCGCCGCAGGCGCGGCAGGCGTCTGCCCGGCGGCATGGCTTCGTGGCTGCCGCGAATCGATACCGGCACGACCGGGACGGGATAACGCGCCAGGAGCAGCCCGATGCCGGGGCGAAGCGGCTGCATTTCGCGGCTCGTCGAGCGTCGCCCTTCGGGGAACCAGATCAGCCCCTGCTCCCGGTCGAGAACGATCGCCGCCAAAGCCAGACTGGCGCGCGCGCCCTGCTGCGGATCGACGGGGATTACCTGCGCCGCGCGGCTGACAAAACGCGTCAGTCGGTTGGCGAACGCCGCCCCGGTCCAGCCCGCCCAGTACAAGCTGTCCAGCCGCGCCAGGGGCAGCGCCGCCGCCACGGCGAACGGATCCAGGTAGCTGTTGTGGTTGCAGGCGATCACAACGGGACCGCGGGCGGGCACGTGGTCCCGCTTTTGAACGCTGAGCCGGAACAGGCCGCGCATCAGCATCCGGTTGAGACCATACAGTCCACGGGCGGCTGCGTGTACCAGGAAGCCGCGCGGCTGCAGCCAGCGACGGTGAGCCGGATCGAGCGCACCCTCCGGATCCGTCAGCGGATCCATGCTCGGGCCGTTGCCGCCGGCGGCATCGACCACCTCCCGCAGCAGGTCCCGGACCGTTTCGATGCGTCCGACAGCCTCGTCGTCCAGCTCGACGCCGGTGCGCCGCCCGATCTCGGTGGTCAGGTTGAGCCACTCGAGGGAATCCACACCCAGCTCCAGCCGCATGTGCGACTCCGGCGTCAAGCCTTTTTCCGGATAGCGCTCCGCCAGCCACTCCCACACCTCCCGGGCGGGACCCCGCTCCAGCAGGCCGCGGTCTTCGGCCGCCATGTCGCTCGGCTCGAGCGGCGCGGCGCGGCTCGGCTTCACGCCCGAGGCACGGGCCCGCTCATATCGCCGCTCGAGCTCCTGCCGCCTGATCTTTCCGAGCCGGGTGCGCGGCAGGGGTTTGCCGGTCAGCGCGAAATCGGCGAGGCGCTGGTAGGACGGCAGCCCGCGGCCGACTTCCGCGATTGCTTCGCGGATGCGGGGCCGAGGGTCGTCCATACTGTCCCTGGCGGGTACGATGAGCGCCGCCAGGGTGCCGTCATCCCGCTGCAGGATACCGATCTCATGGATCGCTGCATGGGTGATGTAACGGTCCTCGAGCTCATCGGGCTGGATGTTCTCGCCGCCCGGCGTGACGATGAGCGTCGCCACCCGGCCGCTAACATGCAGATAGCCGTCCTCGTCCAGCCAGCCGAGGTCGCCGGTGCGAAACCAGCCGTCCTCCGTGAACGCCTCGCGCGTCCGCTCCGGGAGGTCGTGGTATCCAGCGAACACGCCGGGGCCCCTGGCCTGGATCTCTCCCTCGCCTTCCCGGGCGCCCCCTTCCGGGAGGGCCTGGCGGTCTATGCGCAGCTCCACGCCCTCGACCGGCCGGCCGACGGTCCCGGGCCGCGGCCGGGCCGGTGGATCCACGGTCAACAGCGGCGCGGTCTCGGTCAGGCCGTATCCCACGGCAATTCGCCAGCCCATGGCCTCGAGATTCCGGGCCAGCTCCGGATCGAGCGCCGAGCCCCCCGAGGCCAGCACGCGCAGCTGTCCACCAACCCGGCGGTGCAATGGATAGAGCAGATACTTGCCAAGATGCAGCCGGAGGCGACGGAGTGCGGTGCGGCTCAGCCCCAGCATCAACCGGAAGGCGAGACCGGGTATAAAGCCGCCACCCCGGGCGCGGTCGGCGATGCCCCCGTAGAGCGCCGCATAGAAGCGGGGCACGCCGATAACAACGGTCACGCCGCTGTCGCGCACCGCGCGAACGACGTGGGGGCCGGTCAGGGCATACGGGAGAACCAGTGTGAGGCCCAGCCAGAGGGGCGCCAGCATTCCGATCACGAACGGATAGACATGATGTAAAGGCAGGGGCAGCAGGACACGGTCCCCCTCCCGCGCCACTCCGGCCGCCGCGAGGGTGTCCAGCTGAAACGCCACATTGCGATGACTCAGCGGCACCCCCTTGGGCGGGCCCGTGGTGCCGGAAGTGTAAAACAGCGCCGCGGTCTGATCCGGCCCGTTCTCCGGCAATGCCCCGTCGCTGTCCGCGAGTTCGCGCCAGCCGTGCTCTTCATTCTCCGGCGCATCCAGCAGCGCGATCCGTACGTTCGGCGCGGCGGCCCGCACCCGCTCCTGGCGGGCGGTCGTCGTGAACACGCACTGCGCGCCGCTGTCGGCCAGGACGTGCTGGAGAGTCTCGTCACCGAGCTGTGCATCGACAGGCGTCATCACCGCGCCGGCGCGCAGGCCAGCCAGGGCGACCATCATCCATTCCGGACCCTCGCCGCCCAGCAGGACCACGGCGTTTCCCGCCCCGACACGCCGGTACACGCCACGAGCCAGTGCGCGGATCTGAACGGCGACGCTTTGATACGAACGTATTTCCGGGGCTTCGGCCGACCAGGCCAACACCATGGGCCGGTCGCCATGGTCTTCGAGTCCGTCTATCAACGCGTCAATGCGCGACTTTCGCGGGCTGTCGTTCACGCGCTGTCGACTCGCAAACGGCCCGGCGTTGATCGCGGACCCGGCGAATGCGCGCCCGGCGTCGGCGTTGGAGACATGGACGGCACCCTACAATTGATCGAGTGGAATCTTCAGATAAGACACCCCGTTGCCCTCCGGGGGCGGCGCTTCGCCGGCGCGGATGTTGACCTGGACGGACGGCAGGATCAGCGTCGGCATGCCCAGCGTGGCGTCCCGTTCGGTACGCAGGCGCACGAAATCCTCCTCGGTCCGGCCTTCGCCGACGTGGATATTGTCGCGTTTCTGTTCGCCGACGGTCGTTTCGTTGCGGACCTCGCGCCCCCCGGGGGCGTAGTCGTGGCACATGAACAGGCGGGTCTCGTCCGGCAGCTCGAACAGTCGCCGGGTCGATCGCCACAACGTGCGCGCATCGCCGCCGGGGAAATCGCAGCGCGCCGTGCCGGAGTCCGGCATGAAAAGGGAGTCCCCCACGAACCCCGCGTCGCCGACCAGGTAGGTCAGACTGTCGGAGGTGTGCCCGGGAGTCGGAATGGCGCGGGCCTCGATGCCGCCGACCAGGAAGGTTTCGTCGTCGGCGAACAGGTGATCGAACTGCCGCCCGTCGGTCTCGAGCTCCCCACCAAGGTTGTATATGCGCTTGAACCGGTCCTGAACCGAGCGGATACCCTCTCCGATCCCAATCCGGCCGCCGAGCTGCGACTTGACGAAAGGCGCCGCCGACAGGTGATCGGCGTGCGCGTGGGTCTCCAGCACCCAGTCTATCTCGATGCCCCGGCCGCGCACGAAGCTCACGATCTCCTCTGCCGAGTCGGTGCTGCGCCGGCCCGAGGCCGCGTCGTAGTCCAGCACCGGGTCAATCACCGCGCCCCTGCCGCTTTCAGGGTCCCGGACGACATAGCTGAAAGTGCTCGTTGGCTCATGGAAAAAGCTTTGAACGATCGGGCTTGTCATATACGGCATCTCCTGGATCGTAAGTGAATTGTGTCAAAATTATATTAGCAATCTTTAAACTGGTGCCGGACTCCGCCGTCTGAACGGCCGCCACGAGGGTGCCGCCGTATACTTCTTCCCCGCGCAGATACCGGAGTTCAGGAGACCGCCCCCTTACTTGGACAGCACGATGGTTACCGCCACCACCATTCCGGCGGCGTGCTGCGAGCGAAACGCCTTTAGCACAACGAAGGCGCCGCCGCCGCGGCCAGTCCGGACCCGCTCGATCTCGTTGATGCGCTCAAGGGGCCGGGACAGCGTCTGCACCCACTCCGCCCCGGAGAATCCGGCAGCGCGCAGGCACTGCTCGACTTCATCGGCCGAGTAGAACGTTGCGTCGCGATAAAACACGTTCTCCTCCTGGTGCGCCAAGTAGTGCCGGCCGAGCTGACTGTCCCGGTCGATGAAGCCGATGACGAGCGCGCCGCCCGGCTTCAGGACCCGGTGCGCCTCGGACAGCATCATCGCGACGTCATCGACGAAACATATGGTCGCAACGAACAGTGCATGGTCGAAGGCGCCCGACACAAACGGCAGGGCCTCGCCGACCGCGCGCAGCGCCGATACGCCCCGCCCGGCGGCATAGGACAGCACCCCATCCGCCGGATCGATTCCGATCTGCACGCCCAGCGATGCCGCGAAGCGCCCGGTGCCGACGCCGATGGACAATCCCAGACCCCGCCGCGGCAGCAGGGCGCGGACGGCGAGCAGCTCCGAATAATAAGCTGCCGTGTGCCTCTCAAACCACTCGTGTAGCGTCGGTGGTGCGCTTCGAATGCCGCGGGCCGACTCATGATCGGCGGGCGGCATCGTGCTCGATATCCGGTTCGGGCCCGTGTCCCGTCTTCGTCCGCAACCGTTGTGTCGAGGCCACTGCCGCACTTCACGTTCATAAGCTTTTCAACCTTCCGACAGCCGTGTTGTGCCAGCCTGGCGACAGGCGTGCGCCGCGAACCGGCCTCCAGCCGCGGGGAAACATAACGCCCGTACCGGCGGCGGGGATTGATATGGATCATCCGGCTGGCCGGGTCCGGACGTACGACAGTGCATCCGACGCTCGGTTGTATTGTGCATCTCCCGGCTGCCCTGCATGGCCGGCGGACTGTGATCCTTTATACCCGACCGAACTTTGATAGAGATCAATGAAATCCTGGGGCGCGGCGTTCATTCTGATTTG
>JBEPXV010000014.1:0-14470 GCA_041641695.1 Gammaproteobacteria bacterium
CAGGAGCCGATCATCCTGTTCATGGCCAGCATCGGGCTCGCTTACATCCTGGAGGGCGTCGGGGATATCCTGTTCGGCTCGGACGTCAAGCCGCTGGATGTCGGCATCCCCCAGGGTGCCTGGGAGTGGGCCTTCGAGTTCGGGTTCTACGTCGAGAAACTGGATCTCTACGCTGCGGCGATTGCCGCAGTGCTGGTGACCGTGCTGGCGGTCTTCTTCCACAGCACGCGTATCGGCCGGGCGCTGCGGGCCGTGGCCGACGACCACCAGGCGGCGCTCAGCGTCGGTATCAATCTGCGGACCATCTGGGTGATCGTCTGGTCCGTGGCGGGCATGGTGGCGCTGGTGGCGGGTATCATGTGGGGCAGCAAGTCCGGCGTCCAGTTCTCGTTGTCCCTGATCGCGCTCAAGGCGCTGCCGGTGCTGATTCTCGGCGGCTTCACGTCCGTGCCGGGGGCGATCATCGGCGGCCTGATCATCGGCGTCGGAGAGTCGCTGGCCGCGGTGTACGTGGGCCCCTATGTCGGCGGCGCCATAGAGAACTGGTTCGCCTACATGCTGGCGCTGATATTCCTGTTCTTCCGTCCCCAGGGCCTGTTCGGCGAGCGCATCATTGAGCGTGTGTGATCAATACGACTAGAACGGCGCGAGCCGTGGATACGATCAAAAGCAGATGATCTACAGAGAAACCGGGCAGTTCAAGGCCACCTACGACGCCGACCAGGCGATCTTTCCCATCGCCCAGGATCGCTGGTTCGTATGGGCCGTGCTGGCGTTCGCGTTCCTGGTCGTGCCGTTCATGATCAACGACTACTGGGCCGCCGCGGTCTTCCTCCCGTTTCTGACCTACGGGCTGGCGGCGCTCGGCCTCAACCTGCTGACGGGATACTGCGGGCAGGTGTCGTTGGGCACCGGTGCCTTCCTTGCCGTCGGCGCATTCACGACATTCAAGCTGGTCACGGCATTCCCGGAAATGAATTTCATCGTCGTGGTGCTGCTCTCCGGCTGCACCACCGCGGCGGTGGGCGTCGTCTTCGGCCTGCCCAGCGGCCGCATCAAGGGCTTCTACCTGGCGGTGGCAACCCTGGCCGCGCAGTTTTTTCTGGTCTGGCTGTTCAACAAGGTGGGCTGGTTCTTCAACTACAGTCCCACCGGGCAGATCACCATGCCGCCGATTGAAGTGTTCGGCGCGCAGATTACCGGCCCCGCAGCGACGCCGGCCGCGTCTTATCTGTTCTGTCTTTCATTCGTCGTGGTGTTCGCGCTTCTCGCCAAGAACATTGTTCGCGGCCGCATCGGCCGGGAGTGGATGGCGATCCGCGACATGGATATCGCCGCGGAGCTGATCGGTATCCGGCCTCTGCGCGCCAAGCTGACGGCATTCGCCGTGAGCTCCTTCTACATCGGCGTGGCGGGATCGTTGTACTTCGCGGTCTGGCTGGGTGCCGCGGAGCCCATCGAGGCTTTCGGCATCGACCAGTCGTTCCTGATTCTGTTCATGGTCATCATCGGCGGCCTGGGCAGCGTCCTGGGCTCTTTCCTGGGCGCCGCGTTCATTACCCTGATGCCCATCGTCCTCAAGAATTTCATGGTGGGCGGTCTCGGTGTAGAAGTCGTTACCGCCAAGCATGTCGAGATTACCCTGCTGGGCGTGCTCATCGTCTTCTTCCTGATCGTGGAGCCGCATGGCTTCGCCCGCTTGTGGCAGATCGCCAAGGAGAAGCTGCGCAAGTGGCCGTTCCCGTATTGAGGCACGGCGGGAAGTGATATAGTGAGCACGATGTTTAATACTACCAAAAGAGGAGGCTGTAAAATGTTACTTAAGAGACTGTTCGGCACCCTGGCCGTCGCCGCGTTGGCGGCGCCCATGATGGTGTCCTCGGCGAGCGCTCAGGACTATGAGCTGGTCATGCCCTCGCTGGATTACCGTACCGGACCGTATGCGCCCAACGGCATACCGTTCGCAAACGGCTATTCGGACTACCTCACCATGCTCAACGAAAGGGACGGCGGCATCAATGGCGTTCCGATCAAGAATCCCGCCTGTGAGACCGCCTACAACACCAAGCAGGGCGTGGAGTGCTACGAGAACCTCAAGGATACTCCCCCGTCGAGAGCATTGGTGTTTCAACCGCTGTCCACGGGCATTACCTATCAGCTGATACCCAAGGCATCGGAAGACGGCATTCCGATTCATTCCATGGGCTACGGCCGGACATCCGCGGTCAACGGCGAGGTGTTCGAGTGGATCTTCAATTTCCCCGCGACCTACTGGGACCAGGCTGCCGTATTCGTCAAGTACATCGGTGAGCAGGAGGGCGGCATGGACAATCTCAGCGGCAAGAAGATCGCCCTCGTGTACCACAACTCGGCCTACGGCAAGGAGCCGATCCCGACTCTGGAAGCCGCGGCCGAGAAGTTCGGCTTCGAGCTGCAGCTGCTGCCGGTGGACCACCCGGGACAGGAGCAGGGTGCGACTTGGCTGCAGGTCCGCCGCGAGCGGCCCGACTGGGTGCTGATGTGGGGCTGGGGCGTTATGAACCAGGTCGCCATCCAGGAAGCCGCTTCCATCCAGTACCCCATGGATCACTTCCTGGGAGTCTGGTGGTCCGGATCTGAGAACGACGTGCTGCCCGCCGGCATGGGCGCCGACGGCTACCTGTCCGGCGCCTTTCACGCGCCCGGCGGCGATTTCCCGGTCCATGACGAGATCAGGGAGCATGTCTACGACAAGGATCTGGCCCAGGGTGAGCGCGACCGCATCGGCGAGGTGCTCTACAACCGGGGCCTGATCGCCGCGGTGTACGCCACCGAGGCCGTTCGCACCGCGATGGACATGCACGACACCAATGAGGTGACGCCGGCCATGGTCCGCGACGGCTTCGAGAACCTGATGCTGACGGAAGAGCGCCTTGCGGAACTGGGCCTGCCCGAGTTTACCTACCCGATCGAGATCACCTGCGCCAACCATGGCGGGCCGCGCAAGGTGGGTATTCAGCAATGGGACGCGGAGGCCCAGGAGTGGAACCTGATCACGGACTTCTACGACACGATGAACGACATCGTCGATCCGCTGATCGAAAAGGATTCGATGAAATACGCGGAAGAGAACGGCATCACGCCGCGCGACTGCTCGTAGTCCCGCGGTAGAGCTGCCTGCAGGAGCCGCAATATGCCTAACGATACGGGAACCGGGGTTGAGACGTCGGCGGAGAAGAGTGGTGCCGGCAACGGCCGGGATCTTCTGCTCAGCGTCAACAACATCGAGGTCATCTACGACCACATCATCCTGGTTCTCAAAGGTGTATCGCTGGGGGTGACCGAGGGGGGCATTGTTGCCCTCCTCGGCGCCAACGGCGCCGGCAAGTCAACGACCCTCAAGGCGATATCCAATCTCCTCGGAGCCGAGCGCGGCGAGGTGACCAAGGGATCGATCTACTTCAGGGGCGAGCCGGTGGCCAAGCTGTCACCGAACGACCTGGTGCAGCGGGGCGTGGTGCAGGTCATGGAGGGCCGGCGCTGCTTCGAGCACCTCACCGTGGAAGAGAACCTGCTGACGGGCGCTTACACCCGCTCCGACGGCCGGAGCGCGATTCAGTCGGACCTCGAGATGGTTTACGGATATTTCCCGCGTCTCAGGGAACGCAGGCGGTCACAGGCGGGCTATACGTCGGGAGGGGAGCAGCAGATGCTCGCCATCGGCCGTGCCCTCATGGCGAAGCCGTCGGTGATCCTGTTGGATGAGCCGTCCATGGGCCTGGCGCCGCAGCTGGTGGAGGAGATTTTCGAGATCGTCAAGGCGCTCAATGAGAAGGAAGGCGTCACGTTTCTGCTGGCCGAGCAGAACACCAATATCGCACTGCGATACGCGAAATACGGATATATTCTGGAGAACGGCCGCGTGGTCATGGACGGCGACGCCGCTGCGCTGCGCGAGAACGAGGACGTCAAGGAGTTTTACCTCGGAGTGAGCGGCGAGCAGCGAAGGAGCTTTAAAGATATCAAGCATTACCGGCGCCGGAAGCGCTGGCTGTCCTGACTGGCCGCGGCCTCCGCATGCGGGCACCGATGCGCGAATCCTGTAGGTCGGTTCAATACCGACAAATGTCGGCAATCGCGGGCACGGATTGAGTCCAGGGCACCTGCGTTCCCGGTCATGACCGCTCGGGGCCCCAATGCTGTTGGTGCCTTTGATGGTTATCTCTGGTCGGGATTTATCCCGACAAAATGTCGGCAATCAGGGCACGGATATGAGTCCAGGGCACCTGCGTTCCCGGTGATAACCGTTCGGGGTCCCCAGTATGTTGGTGCCTACGGTAATTATCTCTCCCCGATACTCGCTTGGTGAAAAAGCACCCGCCGGCGCCCTTATGGTAATTTGAGGGAGGCGACGAGGTTTTACACCGGCTCTCTCGGCTTACCGTGCTGTGAATTGTGTACGCAGGGATTTAATCCCGACAAACTTCAACAATTCGGGCACGGATCGAGTCCGGGGCACATGCGTTCCCGGTCGTGATCGGTCGGGGCCCCCAGTATTGTTGGTGCCTTCGTTGGCTATCTCTGCTTGGGATTCAATCCCGACAATCGTCATCAATCCGGGCACGGATTGGCTTCAGGCCACCTGCGTTCCCGGTCGTGATCGGTAGGTGCCCCCAATATCGTTGGTGCCTTCGTTGGTTATCTCTAGCCGGGCTTCAGTCCGGCTGATACAGTATTGGAGTGAGGCCCGGCCCGCAGAATCGACCCACAACGTCTGGAAACGCCGACTATGTCCGACACGTCCTATTACGATGATCTGGAAACGCGTGATCCCCAGGATCGTGATCGCGCCCTGTATCAGCGCCTTCCCGCGCGGATCGAGTATGCCAAGACGCGGGCGCCGGCATATGCCGAGATGCTGAAGGACGTCGATCCGGCGCAGATCACCGACGCCGACGCGCTGGCCGAACTGCCGGTGGTCCGCAAGTCGGAAATGCTGGAACGCCAGCAGGCCGCGCGGCCTTTCGGGGGGTTCGCGGCGGCGGACATTGCGGATATGGCGCGGGTCTTCGGGTCGCCGGGCCCCATCTACGAGCCCGAGCCGCCCGGGGACGACCACTGGCGCATGGCGCGCGCGCTGTACGCGGCCGGAGTGCGCCGTGGAATGCTGGTCCACAATACGTTTGCTTATCACTTCACGCCGGCGGGCGTCATGATGGAAACCGGGGCGCACGCCCTGGGCTGTCCCGTGTTTCCCGCCGGCACCGGACAGACGGAGCTGCAGGTCCAGGCCATTGCCGATCTGAAGCCCGCCGCGTACGCGGGGACTCCGTCGTTTCTGAAAATCATCCTGGAAAAAGCGGCGGAAACCGGCGCGGATGCTTCCTCCTTGGGCTACGGGCTGGTGTCCGGGGAAGCGCTGCCGCCGAGCCTGCGTTCGGCATTGGCGGACATGGGCGTCGACGTCCTGCAATGCTACGCCAGCGCCGACCTCGGCCTGATCGCCTACGAGAGCGAGGCACGGGAAGGGTTGATCGTGGACGAGGACCTCATCGTGGAGATCGTCAGGCCCGGCACCGGCGATCCGGCGCCGGAAGGAGAAGTGGGCGAGGTGGTCGTTACCAACTTCAACCGCGCCTACCCGCTGGTCCGGTTCGGCACCGGTGACCTGTCGGCGGTGCTTGCCGGAACGAGCCCCTGCGGGCGCACCAATATGCGAATCAAGGGCTGGATGGGCCGGGCGGACCAGGCCACCAAGGTCAAGGGCATGTTCGTGCATCCGTCCCAGGTCAACGAGGTCGTCAAGCGGTATCCGGATATTATCCGGGCGCGGCTGGTGGTCGACAGCCGCGATGGGCAGGATGTCATGACATTGCGCTGCGAGACGGAAAGCGGCGGCGAGGAGATATCCGATGCCGTCGTGCAGACGATCCGTGAAGTGTGCAAGCTCCGCGGCAGCGTGGAGCTCGTGCGGCCCGGTACCCTGCCCAATGACGGCAAGGTGATCGAGGACGTGCGGACTTACGAATAGCGTCAGGCGCCGGGCTGACCGAAGTCCAGGCGCTTGGCCTTGTCATAGAACTGCTTGTGCCCTTTCATCCGCAGGAAGAACCACAAGCCGGGCAGGCCCGACAGCACCAGCACGGGGATGAACAACAGGGAAACCGCCGCGGCGTGCCCCTGTGACATTCCGGCCGAGGTAAACAGGGTAATCGCCGCCGCCTCCCGGACTCCCAGACCGCCCACGGTGACGGGAATGGAGGCCGCCACCAGAACGACGGGCACGATGTACAGATACTGGGACGGCGCCAGTGCGGCTTCTACGCCGGCACCGAGTATCAGGAAAATGATTATCTGCATGGCCTGCAGCAGCACGCTCACGAGCACCAGAACGATCAAGAGACCGGGACGGCGCAGATACGTGTGAACGGCCTCGGTGATGCCGAGCAGCCCCGCCACCGGCCGGAACCGGTCCCAGCGTCCGAGGAATCGGTGGAAGACATAGTAGCTCGCCGGTATGGATACGATGAGCAGGCCGGCGAGGCCGCAGGCGAGCAGCCAGAACAGCACGGTGCGCAGCCCGTGGAAGAACGGCGTCTCCTCGCTGAACTGAAAGATCATCACGGTGGCCAGGGCCACCATGCACAGCAGCCCGACGGCGCGCTCCGTTACAATGGGTGACACGGCCACCGCCGCTCCGTGACCCTGGCGGTAGACATGGTACATCCGGAACAGGTCGCCCCCCGTGCTGGAGGGCAGAAGATTATTGAAGAACGCGCCGATGAACGTCGGCTTGAGCAGGCTGGTATAGGTGTGGCCAAGGGAATGGACCCTGATGAGCATCCACCAACGGAAGTTCGACAGGCTCCAGACGACGATTTGAATGGCGACCGCGATCGGCAGCATCCACCACGCGAGCTGGGAGGCCCGTTCGAACACCTGGCTCCATTCAAGTTTCGTTGCCAACAGCACCAGGAGGCCGATGCTGACGGCGATCTTCAACGCGCTTTTGATCATTGGATGTACGATTCCGGTTCCAGGGCGGAATTTAGCAGTGATTCACCACGGTGTCGTGCAATGTGCACGCACCGCGCGCCGGGCGTTATACTTTGCGCTCCTCGCGCCGGCCAGCGCGGCGGAGTCATCCACCACCCAACCCGCTTTCCAGGCAAGGTGATCGAATTGTGACAGTCAAAGTTGGAATAATCGGCGGCACCGGCTACACCGGCTCGGAACTCCTCAGGATACTGCTTCGTCATCCCGGTGTCGAAGTACGCGCCATCACCTCGCGGGCCGAGGCGGGCAAGCCGGTCTCTGCTCTGTTTTCGAATCTGCGCGGCGCGACGGACCTGGAATTCAGCGACCCGGGCGCAACCGACCTGACCGCGTGCCAGGTGGTTTTCTCGGCTACCCCCAACGGGGTCGCCATGACCCAGGCCGAGGGTCTGCTGGAAGCCGGCGTCCGGCTGATAGACCTCGCGGCGGATTTCCGGATCCGCGACCGGGACACGTGGGAGAAGTGGTATGGCATCACTCATGCCTGCCCGGCGCTGCTCGGGGAGGCCGTGTACGGACTCCCGGAGCTGAATCGCGACCGGATACGCGAAGCGCGCCTGGTGGCAAACCCGGGCTGCTATCCGACGGCCGTGATACTGGGGGCGTTGCCGCTCATCGAGAGCGGGGCGGTGGACCTCGACGATGTCATTGCCGATGCCAAGTCCGGCGTCAGCGGCGCCGGCCGGGGTGCCAAGGTGGCCACACTGTTCAGCGAGGCCGCCGACAACTTCAAGGCGTACGGCGCGTCGGGACACCGCCACGAGCCCGAGATTGCGCAGATCCTGGCGCAGGCTGCTGGACGCGTGACGGGCCTGACTTTTGTGCCCCACCTGGTGCCCATGATCCGCGGGCTGCATGCCACGCTGTATTTCAAGCCCCGGGACCCCGGCCTCGACGCCGCCGGACTGTTCCTGGAACGCTATGCGAACGAGCCGTTCGTGGACGTGGTGGAAGCCGGGGGTCATCCGGAAACCCGCTCCGTGAAGGGCGCCAACACCTGCCGGATCGCGGTGCACCACCGTGGCGGCAGGATCATCGTCCTGTCCGTCATCGACAACCTGGTCAAGGGAGCCGCGGGCCAGGCGGTACAGAACATGAACCTGATGCTCGGCCTGGACGAGGAAGCCGGACTGGATCATCTCGCCCTGATCCCCTGACCGCCGATGCTGCGAAAACCCACCGACTCCCTGGTTATCAAGCCCCGGCTGTCGGCCACTGCGCGCCTGGTGGGAATCGTGGCGGCAATCGTGGTCGTCGCGGGCGCCTCTCTGGCGGGCTACTATGGCGGCCGCGCGGTACTGCACGAGCGGGTTGCATCGAGTGCCGCGGAAGTGGCGAAGCTCAAGGAAGCGTTGCGCGACAGCCGCGAGGCGCGGCGGCTACAGCAAGAAGAGCTCGAGGCCGAGCGCGGACGCCTGACCGCCGAGCTCGAGTCGGTCCGGGAGCAGCTGGAGTCAGAGTTGGAGGACAGCCGGGAGCGGCTGGAGGACACGCGCCAGCGGCTGGAGGATACGGAGAGCAGCCTGGTGCGGGTCAATCGTCAGCTCCAGATCGACCAGACCGCCTACAGGGAGCTGCGCAGGGAGCTGGAAGCATCGAACCGGCAGATCACGGAGCTTGCCGGCGAGCTGAAGTTCTATCGCAGCATCATCTCCCCCGCGGATGGGCGCAGTGGGGTGCGAATCCAGGAGTTCGACCTGCAACCCTCGGGTGCGGACCACGAGTATCGGTATCGTCTGATTCTAATTCAGGCCCTGGAGCACGACGAATCCGCACGGGGCGGTGTCCGCTTCGAGATAACCGGTACGCAGAACGGCGAGAGCCGGACGATCCACTCGCCATCCGCAGCCGGGGAGTCGATTCCGGCGGAGTTCAGGTACTTCCAGAACTTCGTCGGCACCTTCACGTTTCCCGCCGGATTCATGCCCGCCGAAGTGAAGGTGATTTTCGAATCGGACGATGAAGTCGTGGTCCAGCACACATACCCCTGGCCGGACCACGGTTCGCGCGGGAATGCCTGAGGGCAGACCGCCTGCGGCGGGTCGTTGATCAAGGTCTGTCCTGTTCTTGTTCGACTCGGGCCGGGGGTTCGGCGCAGGTCGGATACGGTGTCAGGCTCCCCGGATCAAGCACTTGCGGCGCTCGATCGGCGGCGGGACCTGTTGATTCAACAGCCCGCCGCGCTTTCCGGCCGCGGCGCAGGCCCCGGATAAATGATCTACAATAACTCCAGGCCAAATCATCCAAAACGGTATAACGAGGAGAAAAACCATGCTCGGTAGTAAGAAACCCAGTGCACCCGCCAGTCCGACGCCGCCGGCCGCGGAAAAAAGTAAACCTGTTGATACCATTGATACCCTGGTCGGCCAGAAGGCCGTATTCAAGGGCGACCTGGAGTTCAGCGGCGGGTTGCGGGTGGACGGCCACATAAAGGGAAACGTGATTGCCCAGGACGACAGCAACAGCACCGTCGTCGTGAGTGAATCCGGGCAGGTCGAGGGCAATATTACGGTGCCCCACGTGATCATAAACGGGACCATCAACGGGAACATCAAATCCGGGGGGCGTGTCGAGCTGCAGGCCAAGTCCAGGATCAACGGGGACGTCCATTACAAGGCGGTTGAAATGGAGCTCGGCGCCTCCATAAATGGAAACCTGGTATGCGAGCCAGCGGGCGGGAGCGCGGCCGACAGACCCGGCAGCGGCGCCGAATCGCCGGCTCTGGGTGGTGCGGCGAGCCAGGCGCCGGAGGCGGCTCACCCGGCGGCGGCCAAAACCGGTTGATATAGCGGTTTTGGTTGTGAGACAGTGAGCGAAATTGTGAGGTATTTGTGATGAGCGTTCCAGCTACAGACATTCCGGCCCCCGTGGACTTCACGGACAGCGCCGCCGAGAAAGTGAGGGAGTTGATTGAGGAAGAGGAAAACACCGATCTCAAGCTGCGTGTGTTCATCCAGGGCGGCGGCTGCTCGGGTTTTCAGTATGGGTTCACTTTCGAAGAGGACCAGCAGGGCGACGACACGGCTGTCGAGAAGGACGGGGTCACACTGTTGATCGACCCGATGAGCCTGCAATATCTCACCGGTGCCAGGATCGACTACAAGGAGGATCTCGAGGGCGCCCGTTTCATCATCAACAACCCGAACGCCAGCACAACCTGCGGCTGCGGCTCTTCCTTTGCTGCCTGATCCGGTAGCGGATAAGGCCTGACGTCCGCGGCCCGGGTTGCCGGGCCTAGCCGTTCGGCGTGTAGATTTTCCCCAGCAGCACTTCCCGGACCGCCCCGGTGACACTGGGAAGGTTACCGGGGCGCTCGTGCATACGGCGGTGCGCCAGCCAGGCAAACGCGCACGCTTCCACCCATTCGGGGGGCAGTCCCAGGGCATCGGTGGTGGCAACGGTGCCCGTGGCGAGGGCAGCAAGGCGGTTCATCAGCGCCTCGTTCCGTGCTCCGCCACCGCAGACGTACATTTCATACGATTCGCCGCAGCAGTCAGCCGCGGCCCGCGCGATGCTGCGTGCGGTGACCTCCAGCAGCCCGGCCTGGATGTCTTCGGGGCGGGCGTCCCGCCAACCGGGAAATCGTGCTTTCATCCAGTCGAGGTGGAAATACTCCCGGCCGGTGCTCTTGGGCGCCGGCGCGGAAAAGTACGGATCGGCCAGCAGCGCCCGGACGAAGCGCTCGTCCTCCCGGCCCTGCAGCGCCCAGCGACCCGCCTCGTCATAAGCGGCGCCGGTATGCAGCCGGCACCACTGGTCCATCAGCGTGTTGCCGGGGCCCGTGTCGAATCCCGGGACCGGTCGGTCCCGGTCGGCCGGCAGCATGGTGAGATTGGCAATGCCGCCGATATTGACCACCACCCGGTCGGCCCCGGGGTCGCGGAACATCGCGTTGTGGAATGCCGGCGCCAGCGGCGCCCCCTGGCCGCCGGCCTGCAGATCGCCCTGGCGGAAGCCGGCCACCGTGGTGAGCCCGGTTCTGTCGGCGATGATCTGCGGGCTGGCCAGCTGCACCGAGCGCGGCGGGTCGTCACCCGGCCCGTGATACACGGTCTGACCATGGCTGCCAATGGCGGTAATGGTCCCTTCCGGGCCGGCTTCCCGGGCCAGTGCGCTTCCGGCCCGGGCGAAGTCGGCGCCGAGGGATTCATCCAATTGCTGGATTTCCCCGTCCTCGACATCGGGAAACAGCCGGATTACCGACTCGATTGTTTCCCGGATGCCGGGTGAGTAGTCCAGAGAACGGGTGGCGAGCAACCGAAATCCGTTGTCGGTCAAATCCACCAGTGCGCCGTCTATGCCGTCAGCGCTGGTCCCCGACATCAGCCCGATGTAAAGCATTTCCGCCCCGGCTCAGCGGCTGGCGATCTGCTCGGGCCGCATGTCGGCGAGCTGGCTGATGCGCTCCCGTGCCTCGGCCAGAAATCTCTCCCGGTAGCGCTCGGCGATGGGCTGTGCCTTGGGGGTCTCGTAGGTCAGGGGATCGCGATGCTGGCCGTTGACCCGGAACTCGTAGTGAAGGTGCGGTCCGGTGGCCAGCCCGGTAGCGCCGACGTAGCCGATGACATCCCCCTGCTGCACGGTGGCGCCTTTGTTCAGGCCTTCCTTGTAGCCGGAAAGATGGGCATAAAGCGTGCTGTACTGACCACCGTGCTTCAGCACCACGGTGTTCCCGTAGCCGCCGTTGCGGCCCATGGAATGAATTCTACCGTCGCCCGTAGCCAGGACCGGCGTGCCCTTGGGCGCGCCGTAGTCGACGCCCCGGTGCGCGCGCCACTTCTTGAGGACCGGATGGTAGCGGCGCTTGGAGAAGCCGGACGTCACGCGGCTGACCTTCATCGGTGTCTTCAGGAAAGTGCCCCGCAGGCTGTTGCCCTCCAGGTCGAAATACTCCCTGTTGCCGCTGTCATCGATATGTCTTACCGCGCGATATACCCGGCCGTCATTGATGAACTCCGCCGCGATGATGTCCCCGGCCCCGATTACCCGGCCGTCCCTGACCATTTCTTCGTAGAGGATGGAGAACCGGTCGCCGGACCGGATGTCGAGCGCGAAATCGATGTCCCAGCCGAAGATGGAGACCAGATCCATGATCAGACGGTCGCTCAGGCCCGCCTTGGAGGCCGAGCCGAACAGCGACGAGCCTATGATATGACTGGCGGTGCGTTCCCGGGTGCCGGTCGGAATGGGACGTTGGCGGACCGCGAGCAGCTCCGAATCCTCGAGCTGGATGACAATCTCATCCATGCGGTTCAACTCGTAGCGCAGCCGCACCAGGCCACCGTTGTCGTCGAAGCCCAGATCCATTTCATGCCCGGGCATGAGCCGGGTCAGGGTTTCGGCGGTTTCATGGTCGACGATCCTGCTGGCGAGCCCGATGTCGAGAGAGAACCGGGAAAATATCCGGCCAAGCGTATCGCCCCGGCTGACCTCGTGAGTCTTCCAGTCGATGCGGGGTGACGGCTTGGTGCTCCGGGGCGGGTGCGGATTGATGCGGGCCACTCGACGCGGCTCGATCCTTTTGGCAACCGCAGGTTCCGGTTGCGTATACTCGCGCCTGTGTGGCGTCCCGGCCGCGGTTTCGCGGGCAGGTTGCTCGGGGCTTTCGGCCGCCTCCCGGGTGCCGCCCACCACCCCGGTCCCGGCCCAGACCGTAATTGCCATTATCATGGCAGTGATGAGGGCGAGACTGCGTTTCGGTGTCGAGCGGCGCAGGGGCGCCGCCGCGTATCTGGAGTTCAGCATATACTTCAGGTCGCGGGAGTAAACGGATAATGGCTGAGAACAGGCGCCGGCCAACTCGGTGTCGTTATTTTCAGGTGTTTCTTTAAGTTGGAAACGTAATGTAATGAGTTTTCTGAGAATCGTCAAAGTAATCATGGTATCGCGCGCTGAACGGCATGCGGCCTCCCGACCCACCGGAACCTGTCGATGAGTAGTCCTGCCGGCCTGGCCGAGATCCAGCGGGGCGCTCACGAGATCATCCAGCTCGAGGATCTGGCCGATCGCCTCGCGGAGGACAGGCCGCTGGTCATCAAGGCCGGGTTCGATCCCACGGCGCCGGATATCCATCTCGGCCACACGGTATTGATCAACAAGATGCGCCAGTTCCAGGATCTGGGACACGATGTGGTGTTCCTGATCGGCGACTTCACGGGCATGATCGGCGACCCTTCGGGCAAGAATGCGACGCGGCCGCCCTTGAGCGAGGAGCAGATCCGGGAAAACGCAAGGACCTACGAGCAGCAGGTATTCAAGATACTGGATTCACAGCGCACCCGCATCGAGTTCAATTCGACCTGGATGAACCGGATGGGGGCGGCCGGCATGATCCGGCTCGCGGCCCAGCACACCGTAGCGCGCATGCTGGAAAGGGACGACTTCCACAAGCGGTACAAGGAAGGCAAGTCGATTGCCATTCACGAGTTCCTGTATCCCCTGGTGCAGGGATACGATTCGGTGGCGCTGGAAGCTGACGTGGAGCTCGGCGGCACGGACCAGAAATTCAATCTACTGGTGGGCCGCCACCTGCAGCACGTCTACGGGCAGAAGCCCCAGATCGTGCTCACCATGCCCCTGCTGGAGGGGCTGGACGGCGTCAACAAGATGTCCAAATCCCTGGACAACTACGTGGGAGTCACCGAGCCGGCCCGAGTGATGTTCGGCAAGGTCATGAGCATTTCCGACGAATTGATGTGGCGCTGGTACGATTTGTTGTCGTTGAAGCCCGAGTCCACGCTGAGGGAATACCGGCGCGCCGCCGACGCCGGAGAAGCGAATCCGCGCGACATCAAGTGGGACCTGGCGTCGGAGATCGTTGAAAGGTTTCACGGCCCGGCCGGGCTCAGCCAGGCACAGGACGATTTCGTCGCCCGGTTCCGCAAGCGTGAGCTCCCCGATGAGATTCCGGAAGTGGCCGTCGAGGCGCCCGACGGCTCCCTGCCCCTGGCCAATGTCCTGAAGCAGGCGGCCTTGACCAGCAGCACGTCAGACGCCCACCGCATGGTCAAGCAGGGCGCGGTGAAAATGGACGGCGAGAAAGTCGAGGACAGCCGCCGGGAGATTCCGGCCGGCAGCCGCCACGTCTATCAGGTCGGCAAGCGCAAGGTGGCGCGGATCACCGTGCATTGAATCCCCGGTCCCCGGAGCCGGGTGGCGGCTCCCCCCGCCCGGAAAACGGAGGCCGGGAACGAGGCGGTTCATCCCGGCGCTCTTCGCGCCCCTTTCCACCCCGCTTTTCGCGGCTGCAGCCGCTACGGTAGACTCACACGCATTGTCGTTATCCAAGGCCACCCAGATCGGTCAATTTCCGGAGGAGCACAGCCGTGGAGACCAGAGCCGCCGTTGCCCATGAAGCGGGCAAGCCCCTGACCATTGAGACACTGGAGCTGGATGGTCCGAAAGAAGGTGAAGTGCTGGTGGAGATCAAGGCCAC
>JBEPXV010000015.1:0-14163 GCA_041641695.1 Gammaproteobacteria bacterium
AAAGACCTGGGGCCAACGGTCCGATCTCCCCGCTGACAGCGAGATCATCATCCGCGACGCCGCCCTGGCCGGCTCCGCCGGGCAATCAGTGGGCCTGCGCAGGGTGGCCTGGGTGCGAAGCACGATCGGCGACCAGGGGGAAATCACCCCCGTGAGCGGCAGCAAGTGGATCAACGCCCCGCTGCCCGCCCTCGAGGTGCCCCTGGACCACGTGGAGCAGACGGAGTCCGGCGCGGAAGTTGTCCGCCTGCGGCCCCGGCAATCACTGCAGCCGGGGCTGTATGCGGTATACGCCAAGACCGGGGGCGATACGCGCAATGCCCGTTTCGGCGTGGCCTGGCCCGAGGCTGACAAGCAGGCCTATGCGGCCTCCGTGTGCGTGGATCGCCACATCGGCGCCGACACCGCCTATCGCCCCTGCCAGGAGCAGGGGATGACGGGCGCCGACGACAGGCTTCAGATTTTCCTGGTGCGGCCCGAGCAGCGCCAAACCAGCGGCGGCCGGTCGACGGTGATTTCCGGCGTCATTCTCAACAATTCCGAGCGCGTTCAGCCGGTGCCGCTTCTGGCCGCGGAGCTGCGCGATGCACAGGGCCGGGCCCTGACGCGCTGGCGTTTCAACGCCGAGCGCAGCGAGCTCGAGCCGGGGCAGTCCACGTCGTTTCGGACCGAGGTGGGCGCCGGCAATCAACAAGTCCACAGCGTCAATGTCAATTTCGCCTCCACGCAGGCATCCAACCAGGAGTAAGCTTCCATGCACAGAACAGATCCTTCATACCACCAATACTCCGCCGGATTGACGGGCCCGCGCCGCTACGGTCCCCGCCAGGGGATGATCCACCTGGGCGTCGCCGCGATGATTGCCTGTCTTGGGCTGTTTCCGCGCCCGTCGGACGCCGCCGCCTGGACCCGCGCCCAGGGCGCCGGCGTTCTGTCACTGCCGGCGACCTATACCACGGCCGACGAAGGCTTCGATGAGGACGGCGACCGGGTCGACCGCCTGGAGTTCGAGATGTGGGAGGTTGCCCCCCTTTTCGAGTACGGACTGCTCGATACGCTGACTTTCGGCCTGCAGCCGAAATTCCGGTCCGTGGAGGTCGAGACCTCCGGCGGCGACCGGGTGAGCAATTCCGGGCTCGCGGAATCCGACGTGTTTCTGCGCCAGAGGCTATGGGGCCAGGGCGATGCGGCGTTTTCGGTCCAGGGCCTCGTGAAGGTGCCGATCGACCCGCAGGAGGACCACACCGCCGCCCTGGGCAGGGACCAGCAGGATTACGAGCTGAGCCTTCTGTACGGCAATCGCAATCGGATGGACTCGGGGACGCTGTTCTACAACCTGGATGTCGGCTACCGGCACCGCGCCAAGGACCCGGACGACCAGATTAGCGCCAGCGCCTTCCTGGGCTGGTCGATGACGAAATGGACGTTCCTCGTCACGTCGGAGAACACCGTCGGCCTGGAGTCGCCGCCGGCGGTGAACGTGAACGGGGACGAGGTGCTCACCGCCCGACGCTCGTTCACCCGCTTCAAGGGCGGCCTGGTGGCCAGCTACCGCATCGCCGACAGCGTGGGGATCAGCGCCAACGTGTCCCGGGTCTATGCCGGAGAGGCCGTGGGCGCCACGGACGCGGTCGGCCTGTCCACGTATGTAGTGTGGTGACCCGGTGCACCCTGCCGCCGGCGGCACGGTCCGCCGGTGGCAGGGTGCGAGGGGGCCGGATACCGGGATCGACGGTATGCGGTCGTATGGCCAGCGGTGGTTGTTCCGGGTATCCTTGTCCGGGGCCTGACAGGGCCCACCCGGCTTTTCAACTGAAAAAACAACCGCCGAAGGAGAATGTCAATGCGATCCATTCTTGTGGTCAATCCAAAAGGTGGATGCGGTAAAACAACAATCGCCACCAACCTAGCCAGCTATTACGCCGTATGGGGAGTCCCCACCGTCCTGGTGGACTACGATCCGCAGCGCTCCAGCCTGGACTGGCTCGACGCAAGGCCCGAGAAATACGAGCACATCACCGGCATCGCCGGGCACAGCACCAGCATCCATCTTCCCGAGGGAACCCAGCGGGTGATTTATGACGTCCCGTCGCGAAGCGTGGTCGAGAAAATCGTCAGGATGATGAACCACTCGGACGCCGTGGTGATCCCGGTGCTCCCGTCGCCGATCGACATCCGGGCCGGGGCGCATTTCATCAGCGAGTTCATCTCCAAGGGGCACCTGAGGCAGCGCAAGAAGCTGGTCGGCATCGTCGCCAACCGGGTGCGGGAGAATACCGTCATCTACCACCAGCTGGAGCAGTTTCTGGGGGGCATCGACATACCGTTTGTCACCACACTGCGGGATACCCAGAACTACGTTCATGCGGCGCGCCGCGGCGTCGGGATTTTCGAGATGGGCGCCTCCCAGGTCGAAAAGGATCTCGAGCAGTGGCGGCCGCTGATCAACTGGATCGAGGGCAAACGGGTCAAAACCCGGTAGTCGCCCCGGAGGCGGGATCCTCCGGGCTCCGGGCCATTGCACACACCGGCAGCCCTGGCGGTGTGCGGCCGGGTTATTCCAGCGTGTCTGCCAGCCGGCCGAGGGACCGGACAAGGTCCTCGTTCAACGGCCGGGGCACCATTGTCCCCGCCATGGCCATCCCGGATTCGCGGCCACATCGCAGCAGCGCCAGCAGCCGCCGCTCGTCGTCGGCGATATTGTCCACAACCGTTGCCTCTATCTTCAGACGGCGGGGAGCCCGGTTGAGGCAGCGCAGCACATCGCCCACTGCCGCCAGGGCCCTTTCGACCCGGCTGATTCCGCACAGGGCGTAGAGAAAACCCTGGAAGTTCCGGTCCTCGATGGACAGCTCATGGGCCAGACGAAGGGTCAGGATCAGAAACTGCGCCTGCCGGGGCAGGTCGGCGAGTCGCTGGCCCGGGGGCATCGGCAACCGCGGGTGGATCGCAAACGACATGGAGATCTCCAAATGCAAATGATTCGCATTTAGTATAAAACGTCCCGCGATGTTTGCAACCCCCCGCGGGGCGCACGTCTCTCAGAATTCTTCCGTGGTGTAACGATAGGCACGGACGGTATCCGACCAGTAATCCGGCGGCAGGCCGGCCTTGGCTTTGAGCTGCGCCAGAAAATCCACGGCGCTCGGCAGGCTGCGCCACACCGCGGGCAGGAACGTGCCCCGCCGCCGGCCCTCTTCGAATATCAACCCGTCCACCCCCGGCCGCAGCCGCTGCAGCAGCTCCGCTTCCGAACGCACCGCGAGGGGCTCGATGAGCGACAGGACGGACACGTGGAGCTCGATTTCCGGGTAGTCAGAGACGGTAATTGGAGCGAAACGCGGGTCATGGAAAGCCGCTGCAAAGGCATTCATCGCCACATCCCTGACCAGCGGCCGCTCGGGCTCCAGGGCACCCACGCAGCCGCGCAGCCTGTCTTCCTGGTGAAGCGTGACAAAGCTGGCGCGCTTGCGGTGGAGCACCGCCGGCCACTCGTCCGGGCGCACAGGCAGGGGCTGGTGGTAGCGCAGGCCGTGCTCGATGGACGCCCTCGCCAGGGCGCGCAGAGTTTCGCGCTGTTCCGGCGGGGTGTTCACTGCGCGTAGAACGCGTAGGCGCCGTAGCCCACCACGCGGTCGCGGGGCCCGGCGGTATCGCCGGAGCTGCGCATATCCAGCACCTCGCAACACAGGCCTCGCCTGACGGCGACTCGAAGCAGGCCGCTTATGGGGAGGAATCCGCAGGCGTGCTCCCCCGTCAGCTCGTCGTCGGCGAGCTGACGGATCTGCCCGGATGTGAAGCCGTCGATCTCCCGGGCGGCCTCGTAGCCCCGGTAGTGGCTAAGGTCGGAGCTGACCACGATCAGGGTATCGTCGCCGCCCCACAGCCGGTCGAGCAGCATTTCCACCTGGGCGGGCGTGGCATCCCCCACGACGAAAGGCAGGAGCACGAAGTCCCGGAAAAGATGCTGGAGAAAAGGGAGCTGGACCTCCAGGCTGTGCTCCATGGCGTGGGCCTGGTCCGCGTAATGCAGAAAATCCAGCTCGGCTGCCAGGCGGCGGATGGTGTCCTGGTCGACGGTCACCTGGCCAACCGGCGTGGCGAACTCGTCGGCCGTGCTGGCCGCCACGCCCCGCACATACACCCGGTGTGCCGGGCCCAGTAGCACGATGCGCTTGATCCGCCCGCCCAGGGGTTTTACCGTGGCGTAGGCGGACCCGGCAACCGGGCCGGAATACGGGTAGCCCGCATGAGGCGCAATGATGGCCTTCGGGGCCGGTCGCGCCCCGGCATTCGCGACGGCGGCTTCGCTCAGAAAGCCAGCCACGTCCCGGCGAAGCCGGTCCGGGTCGTCGTCGTAGAACATCCCGGCTACCGCGGCCGCTCGGACCGAGCTCATGCCAGCCCCCCGTACGGCTGGGATTCAGTCAGCAGAAAGCGTCGCGCACCGTTATACAGGTACATGAGAGAAACATTACCCCAGCAGAGCGATACCGTAAAGACGGCCTACTGGCACTGGGTAGACGACACACGCATCCAGTGCGACGTCTGCCCGCGGGCCTGCCGGCTCCGGGAGGGCCAGCGGGGCTTGTGCTTCGTGCGGGCCAGGGAGAACGACGAGATCGTCCTCAAGACCTACGGCCGGTCCAGCGGCTTCTGCATTGACCCCATCGAAAAGAAGCCGCTCAATCACTTCCACCCGGGCACTCCGGTGCTGTCCTTTGGCACCGCCGGCTGCAACCTGGCCTGCAAGTTCTGCCAGAACTGGGACATCAGCAAATCCCGGGAAATCGACACCCTGTCCGACAGCGCGTCGCCGGAGCAGATCGCCCGGACCGCGCAGCGTATGGGCTGCACCAGCGTGGCATTCACCTACAACGACCCGGTGATCTTCCACGAGTACGCCATCGACATCGCCCAGGCCTGCCGGGAGCTTGGCATCCAGTCCGTGGCGGTTACGGCGGGATACGTCTGTCCCGAGCCGCGCGTCGAGTTCTTCAGCCACATGGACGCGGCAAACATCGACCTCAAGGCATTCACGGAACGATTCTACAGGAAGATCTGCGGCGGCGAGCTGGCGCCGGTCCTCGAAACACTGGCGTACCTGAAGCACGAGACTGATGTCTGGTTCGAGATTACCGACCTGCTCATCCCGGACGAGAACGACGGCCCGGAGGAGATCGAGGAGATGACGCAGTGGGTGGTGGAGCATCTCGGTCCGGATGTGCCCATGCATTTCACGGCCTTTCATCCGGACTGGAAGATGCGCGACAAAGGGCACACGCCGCCGGAGACCCTGTCGCGCGCCCGGGAGATCGCGGTGAAAAACGGCGTGCGCTACGCCTATACCGGCAATGTGCACGACGAGCACGGCGGCAGCACCTACTGCCACGAATGCGGGCACAAGCTTATCGGCCGCGACTGGTACCAGTTGAGCGACTGGAACCTGGACGAAGCTGGCCGCTGCCTCGCCTGCGGCACGGCCTGCGCCGGTCGTTTCAAGGGGCGCCCAGGCGAATGGGGCCGCCGCCGGCTGCCGGTTCGCCTGTCGGCCTGACGGTTTCTCGCAGCCCGACCGGTCCGCCGTGTCAGCCGGCGGGGCGGGGAACGGCCCGGCGCTGCGGCACCGCTTCAGGCGCAAGGGGAAACCACCAATCCGGGGCTGAGCCGATCAGCGCCGCGATTCGCTCATAACCCGCGCTGCGCGGGTGTGCGCCGTCGTACGCGGCGATTTCCGACATGTAAACCGTGTCGTCCAGGAGCCGGCCGAACAGTGCTACGTACCCCACGCCCAGGGACGCGGCAATATCCGAGAACGCATCCGACAAACGCCGGATTCGCGTATTGTGCACATCATCGGCCACCGGAGGTGGACCCACCAGGATTGACGGGTACACGCCATCTCCGACCATGTCCACCTAGCCGGCCCCGTCGCTGTGAGGAATGACGCGAGGAAAGGCCATACCCAGGCCGAATGCGTCCCCGCGCTTTTTGACATCACCGGGATTGACGCCGGAGACCGCGACGCGGATACGCAGCTCGCCGGGGCCCGGCTCCGGGTCCGCCATCTCCCCCACCTGCAACACGACCCGGGCCGGGCCCTGCTTGTCGTACCACGCTGCCTGCATCGCTCACCCTCGTCATTTGCCGGAATCTTCGTCGGACACCCGCCCGGGGCAACCTGAATGGCGAGTATAGCGTTCGGACAACGCGTGCCGTTCACCCCTTGCCGACCACCCCGCCGGAGCGCGGCGCCGGCGCGGCGCGGCGTGCCAGGGCCGCGGCGCAGGCGACAGCACCCGCCCCGCCGATACCGAGTGTCGCGAATCCCACGCCCCAGGAGACCGCGGGGCCGGCGCCGGCGGTCGCGTCGAGGGCGACACCCAAGGCCAGGGGTGCCAGCGCCCCGGCGCTGAATCCCGCGAGGCCGCGCCAGGCCAGCGCCGCGCCCAGGTAACCGGGCCGAATGGCTTCCGCCAGTGCCGTGGTCAGCACCGGGGAATCCCCCAGACAGGCGAAGGCATACGCGAACGCCAGCGGCACCAGCACGATGGACGGCGCATGCACGAACCAGCCGATGGTGAAGGATATGACCGCGCCGCCACCGGCCAGCGCAATCAGCACAGGCCGACGGCCGGTCCGGTCCGACAACCGCCCCATCGTGAACGCCGCCGTGGCGCCGAACAGGTGAAGAACACCGGAAAGGTAAGCGCCGGAGACCGCGGCACCCGTGGTCTCAATACCCTGGAGGGCAAACGCGGCGGCCAGGAACGCGGGTATCCAGGCCCACATGCCCAACAACTCCCAGGAGTGGGCGACATAACCGCCCATCAGGAGGCGCGGCTCGCGGCGGCGTAGCAGCTCGTCGGCGACACCGGTGCCCATCGGACGGGGGTGAATGCGGTTCGGCAAAGGACGGAGCGCCGCCATCAGCAACACGGCGCCCACCAGCGGCAGTACGCCGGTCAGCGCGAACGCCAGCCGCCAGCCACCCAGGGCCACGCCGAGCGCGGCGGCGGCCAGCGAGGCGGCGTAGCCGACGGAGGTGGACGCGATGAGCCAGCCCATGGCCTTGCCGCGCCGGGCCGGATCGGCTTCGTCGGAGAAGACCATCACCAGCGGCGTGTAGACGCCCCCCTGGGCCAGGCCCACCAGCCCGTACAACGCCATCGCCAGCCACCAGTCCCGGGCCAGGAACCCGAAAGCCAGGCTCGTCGCCGCCGCCGCCGCGGCCGACAGGTATACCATCCGCTTGGCGCCGTAGTGATCCGCGGCCCAGGCGAACACGAACAGGGAAACCGCGTAGCCGATCGTGAAGCTCGACACGATGGCGCCGGCCGCGGCGGCGCTCAGCCCCCACTCGCCGATGAGGACCGGGATGGTGGCGGCCACCGTCATGAAGGTCGCGAACAGAAACACCCGGGCCGTGCACACGGCGAGGATGCGGCGGGGGGACAGCAGTGTCGGCGCGGCGGCAGCGGGTGTCATCGGGGTCGGCGGCAAGCCGGTTTGAATCAACGGATTCCTTCGAACCCGATGATAACCCGGGAGCCCGCCGCCGGGCCTTGCGCCGGGAGCCACGGCAACGCGCCGGGCCCGGTTCTGTCGCGACGGAAACCACGCCCCCTGCGGCGCGGCCCGGTCCGGGTCCGACCGCCTTCCCGTTGCAGCCGCCCGGCGTCGATGGAAACGGATTGCGGCGCTGCGGCGGCCGTGCGCCGGGGCTCTCAGACGGCCTTGCCCGGAGCCGGCGCAACGAGTCCGACGGCGGACCGGGCTACTGCCAATCCTCCCTGCCGCAGTTGATCATCCATGGCACACCATAGCGGTCCGTGGTCATTCCGAAGCGCCGGGCCCAGAATATTTCCTCCATCGGCATGGTGACGTCGCCGCCTTCGGACAGCGCGCGGAAGACCCGCTCCGCTTCATCGGTGTCCGGGATATTGATCACGACGCAGGCACCCTTGACCGGATCGTAGGGATGCTGCTCGGTGGCATCGGTGCCCATCAATGCGTGGTCACCGAGCGTGAGGCAGGCGTGCATTATGCGGTCGTGTATCGCCGGCGCCACCTCGTCGGAAAACGGCGCTTCGCCCCAGGACATCATCGCCGTGATCTCGCCGCCCAGGTGCCGCTGGTAGAATTCAAAGGCCTCGCGGCAGTTGCCGTCGAAATTCAGGTGAGTATACAGTTGGATGTCATGTTCCCTCTGTCGAGTGGTTGTCCGTCCTGCTCGGCAGGCTGCCGCTAGCCCTGCTCGTACGCCCGCTTCAACGCCGCGATATCGATCCTGTTCATCTGCAGCATGGCCTGCATGACTCGCTGGGATTTCTCCGGATCCGGATCGCTCAACATCTCGACCAGCGCCCTTGGCACGATCTGCCAGGACACGCCGAACCTGTCCTTCAGCCAGGCGCACCGGCCCTCTTCCCCGCCGTCGGAGAGCGCGTTCCAGTACTTGTCGACCTCGCCCTGGGTCTCGCAGTCCACTACGAAGGAAATTGCTTCGGTGATCTGAGAATGGGGTCCGCCGTTCAATGCGGTAAAGCTCAGCCCGTCAAGCGTAAAAGAGACGGTCATCACCTGCCCCGCCGGCTGGCCGGAGGCCTCGGCGCCGGCCGCCCCGTAGCGCACCACCTTATCGATGCTCGAGTTCCTGAAGATGGCGGTATAGAAATTCGCCGCCTCCTCAGCCTGGTCGTTGAACCATATGAATGGTGTGATTCTCTGCATAAGTACTCCTGGCTGATGAATTCAGGCGCGGCGCGTGCGGCTCTCCAGGGGCACCGGCGGGATGGCCGGTCAGGCTCCGGACTTGTCCGGCGGCGGCACGGCGTCGTCGAGCCCGAGAGCCAGCGTCCGGGCGTCGTCGGCAATGGGGCGCACCTCCACGCAGCCGATGCGCGCGCCCGGGATCCGCGACGCCACCGCGACCGCCTCGTCGAGATCGCCGGCCTCGATGATGAAATAGCCGCCGAGCTGCTCCTTGGTCTCGACGAACGGGCCGTCGGTGACCGTGACCCGGCCGTCGCGCACGCGCAGCGTGGTGGCGGTATCGGCCGGCTTCAGCCGGTTGGCGCCGACGAAATGGCCGCTGCGCCGGATATCGTCGATGAATTCGGCGTACTCCTCGTAGTGCCTGGCGGCGTCCGCCTCCGACATGTATTCCATGACGGTCTCGGCACAGATCAGACACAGGTATTTCATATCCGGCCCTCGCGCCCGGATGGCCTTGCGCGGCGCACCCCTCTCATGCTCACTGGCCCGACGCGCGCCGCGCATCGGGCTCGATGTCCAGCTCACGGACCGGGCGCACCTCGACGCAGCCGATGCGCGCCGCCGGGATGCGCGCGGCCACCTGGATGGCCTCGTTCATGTCCCTGGCCTCGATCATGTAGAAGCCACCGAGCTGCTCCTTGGTCTCGGCGAACGGGCCGTCGGTCACCGACGTCTGGCCGTCGTTGACCCGGACGGTGCTTGCGGTCTCCACCGGCGCCAGGGCCTCGGACGCGATCACATAGCCCCGCTCGCGCAGCTCCTGATCGTAGGCGTGGCACTCCTCGTCTTCGGGGCTTTCGGGAACGGCGTGCAGCTTCTTTTCGTCGAAGTAAACCAGGCACAGGTATTTCATGACTCGCTCCTGTTGTTGCAGGGGGTGTTTATTTCCTGGTCGAACGGGGCTCGGGAAATTCGACACAGGGAACCATGGAAAGGCCGGCGTTGGCGCCGCCCGGGAGAATTCCGGTCGTCAGCGTCAAGTGCCGGACTACAGCTCCGCCAGGCGCCTCTCGATGAAACGCCGCTGCGGTGCCTGTCCGGTCAGCGCGAGGGCCCGCTGGAACGCGTCGCGCGCCTGGCGCTTGCGTCCCAGGCGCCGGCAAAGCTCGGCGCGCGCCGCGTGGGCGGGCTGGTAGTCGGCGAGATCGCCGCGCGCCAGGATGCCGTCCACCAGGGCCAGGCCTGCCGCGGGCCCGTCGCGCATCGCCACGGCGACGGCGCGATTGAGCTCCACCACCGGCGAAGGCTCCAGGCGCAGCAGCACGTCATACAGCCCGATGATCTGCACCCAGTCGGTGGAATCCGGGTCCGGTGCCTCGGCGTGCACCGCGGCAATGGCCGCCTGCAGCGTGTAAGAGCCGAAACGCCGGGTCGCCAGGGCGCGCTCCACCATGGCCGTGCCTTCGGCAATGCACGCCCGGTCCCACAACGAGCGGTCCTGATCCTCCAGCAGAATCAGATCGCCTTTCGGGGAGCTGCGGGCTTCGCGGCGCGAGTCCTGCAGCAGCATCAACGCCGTGAGGCCCCTGGCCTCGGACTCCTCGGGCAGAAGCTGCACCAGCAACCGACCCAGGCGAATCGCCTCGCCGGTCAGGTCGCGACGGGTCAGCGACTCGCCCGTCGACGCGGCGTAGCCCTCGTTGAACACGAGGTATATCACGCGCAGGACGCTTTCCAGTCGCTCCGGCAGATCGGAACGGGCAGGAACTTCATAGGGAATAGCGGCAGCGCGGATCTTGGCCTTCGCGCGCACGATGCGCTGGGCGACGGTGGGCACCGCCGACAGGAAGGCGTGGGCGATCTCTTCCGTCGTCAGGCCGCATACCGTGCGCAGCGTGAGAGCCACCTGGGCGTCATGCGCCAGCGCCGGATGGCAGCAGGTGAAGATCAGCCGCAGGTGGTCATCCTCGACACTCCGCTCGTCCAGGTCGGCGGGGTCGCCGGTCCCGGCTTCCAGCTGATCGGCGAGATCCGTCTGCGACGAATCGAAACGGGACCGCCGGCGCAGGGCATCGATGGCCTTGAACCGACCGGTGGATACCAGCCAGGCCCGGGGATTGTCGGGCACGCCGTCCCGGGGCCACTGATGCATGGCGATCGCGAAGGCATCGTGGAGCGCCTCTTCGGCCAGATCGAAGTCGCCGAGCAGGCGGATCAGCGTCGCCAGCACCCGCGGCGACTCGTCGCGGTAAATCGCCTCCAGCACCTCCGCGGTCCGTTTGTTTTCCATATCAATCACCGATGCAACCGAGTGCGGGTCATTTCGCCCGAGTATATTCGCGCGCCTTGATCCCCGTGAACGACCGGCTCGCGGGCTGCCGCTTACCGGCCGGATCGGCGATCCCGAACCTGAATTCCACACACTTTCCCATGATTTGACCACTGGGAACGCATTGCAAAGCCCGGATTCAGGATCTACTTTGATTGTTAACCTTCATTTTGCAGAACGCGGGGGCTGCAATTGGAGCTCATTGCCGGATCTTCCCGCCAACAATAACGCCGAACACCCGGACCAACGGCTCCGCAGTTACCGAATGATCGCACCCGGAGCGCTGTGCTCTTACGTTGTCGCCGCGGGCTGCCTGCTGGCTTTCGCCACGGCAGGGGCCGGTGACCGGACAGGTCCCGGCTCGCTGCCAGCCGGAACCGTGGAGCTGCTGGCAGCGTCACCCCCTGGCGCGCCGTCGCTGGACCCGGGCGGCCGTTACCTGCTGCTTGCCCAAAGGCACAGCCTGCTGGAGCGCCGGCAGCTGTTCGCGCCTTCAGTGTCAATCTCCGGCCGGCGTATCGATCCGAGCGTGCATGGCCCGCATGCACCCCTCAATTATCATGGCATCAGCGTCATAACGCTCGCCAGCGGGGAACGCCGGGAGGTTTCGCTGCCGCGCGGCGCCGTCAACGGGTTTCCGGTCTGGGCCCCGGACGGCTCGCGGTTCATGTTCACGCTGACCACGGATCGGGGCATCGAGCTGTGGATCGGCGATCCGGAAACAGCGCACACGCGCCGGCTGGTCGACGGTCTGAATGCCGTATTCGGCCAGCCCTGCGTCTGGATGCCGGACAGCCGCCACGTGCTCTGCCAGCGGATCACGGACGGGGCGGACGTGTTGTCCGGGATCACCGCGGACCAGGGTGTCGACTGGGGCCTGGACATGCCGATGGCGGCCGGATCATACCGGTTCAGCACGTCCGGCGGCGCCATCGAGCAGCTGCTCGAGTCCCGGCTGCAGCGGATCGAAGTGAGCTCCGGACGGCGGCACGACATCGGCCGAAGCGCCGCCATCCAGTCAGTGGAGCCGGCACCGGGCCGCGACTTCCTGATCGTGACCCGCGTCAGCAAACCCTACCCGCGACCCGGCGACAACGTTCGGATCAACACCTTCCGAGAGATCTGGGACCGGTCGGGCCGCGTGGTCAGGACCCTGCCGGCGTCGCATCGCGCCGTCCAGTGGCAGGCCGGCGAACCCGCGACCCTCGTCTGGGTGGAGCGCGACCAGGGGCTCGATCGAGTGATGCTCCAGCGACCCTCGTTCACCGGCCCCTCCGAGCAGCTTTTTGCCACCGAGCACCGCTTCGCGGGACTCCACTGGCTGGAGAATACCGATCTGGCGCTGCTCAGCGAATACCTCCCGGGCCGGCGTCTGACCCGCCGCTGGCTGATCGACACGGGACCCGGATCTGCGGCCCCAAAACGATTCGACAGCCATCATATCGATGCCGGAAACGGCTTGCCGATGATGACCCGCAATCACCGAGGCCGGAATGTCGTCGCAGTCCGCGCAGGCCGTTTCTTCCTGGGCGGCCTTGTCCCGTCCGGCAACGGCGATGCAGCGCCCTACATCGACGAAGTGGATCTGGAGACCCTGGCGCGCCGCAGGTTGTGGACGGACGACAACGGCGGGCACGAAAGGGTGGTCGCGATGCTGCCGGGCCGGCCGCAGGAGGTGCTGACCCGCTACGAGACCGCGGACACGCCGCCGAACTACTATCTGGTTGACGTCGCCGGCGACGGCCGTTTGCAGCTGACCCATGATACGCATGCGGGGCCGGCGCTGGGGCGGGTCGAGCAGATCCCGCTGAAATATACGCGTGACGACGGCCTGCCGCTGTCGGCCACCCTGCACGTCCCCCCGCGGGATGAATCGCGCGCGCCGCTGCCCCTGGTTATCTGGGCGTACCCGAAAGAAGTCGATGGCCGGGCCGTGTCGCCGGATGCGCCTTCAACGCAGCGCTATGCGGGTCCGGCCCGGGCCATGAAGCTCTTTTTCGTGCTTGCCGGCTACGCCGTCATGGACGGAGTTTCGATGCCGGTCGCCGGGGACGAGCGGAACGCGAACGATGACTTCGTCAACCAGATTGTCGCCAACGCGCGGGCAGCCGTCGACGCCGCGGCGAGCACCGGACTGGTCGACCCGGCTCGTGTCGCCATCGCGGGGCACAGCTACGGGGCTTTCATGGCCGCCAACCTGCTGGCGCATTCGCGCTTGTTTCGTGCCGGCGCCGCTTTGAGCGGCGCCTATAATCGCACTTTGACGCCTTTCGGCTTCCAAACCGAACGTCGGACCCTGTGGGAAGCGACCGAGACCTATCTGGCGATGTCGCCGCTGCTGCACTCCGACCGGATCGATGCGCCGCTGTTGCTCGTGCACGGGACGGCCGACAACAACACCGGTACGTCGCCGTTCCAATCCCTGCAGTTCTATCGGGCGATCCGCGGCAATGGCGGCGACGCCGAGCTGTTGCTGCTGCCCCGTGAAGGACACACTTACCGGGCGCGCGAATCGGTCATCGAGACGGCCTCGGCGATGCTCGACTGGTTCGACCGCCACCTGAAGCCTTGTCCGGCAAGGCGCAAACCCATCGACAACGATGTAGCCGTCACAGAATAGCAACAGCCCCGGTGACGGCAATCCACTGCGGCTGCGGCATACACATGCCCGCCGGCCCCTTCGCGCGTCGTCATTCGACGACACATGCCGCCCGTCTCCCGGAACCTCGCCGTCATCCGGAATAGCGAACCGGTGCTCGGCACACCAACCCGAATGTGCGAAGCGCCGCGCTCCTGCAGCTGGCTGCCGTGTCGCGAACCCGCGACATCTTCGGCACTGCTTCACGGCGACTGGAGGCTGCAAGCCCGCTGGTGCGCCGTTAATCCCGGACCTGGCGCGGCTCCGCGGTGATGGCACAGAGATTGCTTATTTTCCTGCGATGGGTGGGCAAACGTCCGTACTGGGCTGCTCCCCTACATTCACCTTAATTGCAAACCAATTCGAGAGGTTGCTATGAAAACATTTATACCGCTACTGGCTCTGGGATTCATGGGTATCGCGTTTGCTGCGGAGGGACCTGCGTTCGAGGAAGTGGACGCGAACGCGGACGGCATGA
>JBEPXV010000016.1:0-14088 GCA_041641695.1 Gammaproteobacteria bacterium
GGTCAGCCAGCCGGCGCGGGCACCGCTGGTGACCGCTACTTGGACTGAAACTCGAAAACCCCGTCCCACGCCGCGGGCGGCGGATCGGTGACATAGTGCCGGACCCTGTCGATATACATGCGGTACAGGTTCCGGTCACCGTGACTCTCGATGAGCGACTGCAGGCCGGCTTCCGCCTCCCGCCAGCGGCGTTCGCGGTACAGGGCGAGGCACTGGTCGTAATGCTCCAGCTCGCTGCGGTGCTCCGCGGCGATGTCAGCATCCTGCCCCATGGGCTCGTAAATATCGAGGGGCGCGTCCCGCCCCTTCACCCGCACCCGGTCCAGGTACCGGTACACGAACTCCGGCGCCTCCCTCGCCGTCGATTCGCTGACCACTATGTCCACGCCGTAGACGCGGGTCAGGCCCTCCAGCCGCGAGCCGACATTCACCGCGTCGCCCAACACCGTGTAAGCCATGCGGAACTCCGATCCCATGTCGCCGACGTTCATGGGACCGCTGTTGATGCCGATACCCATTCGAATCTCCGGCCAGCCGCGCGCCTCGAACTCCACCGTAACCCGGTCGACCGCATCCACCATCCGCAACGCCGCGGCAACGGCGCCCGCGGCGTGCTCGGGATCGCGCAGGGGCGCTCCCCAGAATGCCATGACCGCGTCGCCCATGTACTTGTCTATGGTGCCGCGCTGCTCGTGGATCACGCGGGTGAGGGCGGTGAGCAGCTCGTTCATCAACATGGAGAGCTGCTCCGGGTCCATGTTTTCCGCCAGTCGGCTGAATCCGCGCACGTCCGAGAACAGAACGCTCATCTCCCGCCGGTCCCCCTTCATCGAGTACTGGTCCGGGTTGTTGCTCATCTCTTCCACCAGTTCCGGCGGCACGTACTGCCCGAACCGGCGAGCCAGGGCCCGGCGGCTCTGCGACTCGACAATGAATCCGTAGGCGACATTGAACAGAAACAGCAGCAGGATCATGAGCACCGCGGGCGCCACCGCCGCCACGAGGTCGTGCTGCACCCACAGATACAGGTTTGCCGCCACCACCAGCAGCAGCGCCGCGGCCCCGAGCACGGCGCCGCCGATGGCGCCGAGCAGCGGGAACGCCACCGCCAGCGCCACCGCCAGCGTGCCCCCCACGACCAGCTCCGCGCCCCGCATGTAGGACGGGCGGTTCAGAAACCGACTGTCGAGGATCCCGGATATCAGATTGGCGTGGATCTCGACCCCCGGGTAAACCTTCTGCACGGGCGTGTTCCGCAGATCGTAGAGACCCGGCGCAGTCGTGCCGACCAGCACCACTGCGTTGCGCAGGATCGCTGGATCCGGCACCGAGCCGCTCAGTACCTCGGAGGCCGATACGTACGGAAAGCTGCCCTGGTCCCCGCGGTAAGGCACGAATGCGGCCATGTCCTCGTCCACGGGCACCCGGTGCTCGCCGACGTACAGCCACTCGTTGTTTTCGCCGATGGACAACGGCTCGTCCAGGTGCAGCTGCACGGTAGCCAGCGACAGGGACTCGTACAGCCCACCCTGGTACGACTGCAGCGTCGGCGCGCGCCGGAATACACCATCGTCGTCGCTCAGTGGATTGTCGAAGAATCCACCCCGCCGTGCAGCCTCCTGTAGAACCGGCAGGTTGGCACCGTAGCCGCCCGCTTCGGGGGCGGGGATGTCCAGGGATTCGGCGATCACCGAGGGGAGGTACGGCTCGGGGAGCCGCCCGGCGGTGTTGGGGTTGCCGCTGAAGTAATACCCGAGCGCCACCGGCCGCCCTTCCAGGCTCGACGCGAAACGCGCATCGGATCGCGGCGTCAGCGACGCGACCCGGTCCGCCAGGGTCGTCTGCTGTTCGTCGCGCAGCATGTTCTCCAGGTTCTGGAAGGCGGCATGGCGCTCCTGCTCGGCGAACACCATGTCAAAGCCCAGCACGCTGATCTCATACTCATCGAAAAGCATGTCCACGAGCCGCGCCATGCGGTCCCGCGGCCAGGGCCAGCGACCCTCCGCGGCCAGGCTGCGCTCATCGACGTCGACGATCACGATGCGCTCGTCGACCGTCTCAGGCAGGGTGAGCTTCAGGCGGGTGTCATAGGCGAAGTACTCAAGGGTCCGCAGCACCCCCCAGTCGATCATGCCGGCGGCGTGCATGACGAAAGGCGCCGCCAGGACCAGGCCGATCAGCATCCGCCTCCAGTGCCAACGGAAACCCCCCATTGCTGCGGCGGCGGTCAGCCGCCGATGCCCAGCACGCCGAGAAGCTGGTTCAGATCCCCGATCTCCGCCTGCGGGTCCGCCGTGAGGCGCTCGCGTCGCTGGCCAAAGCGATTGACCCAAGCCACCTGGAAGCCGAACGTCGCCGCGCCGACCGCGTCCCAGGCGTTGGAGGACTGGAAGCTGATCTCGCCCGGGCGTACGTTCAGCCGGTCCACCGCCAGTTGGTATACCCGCGGGTCCGGCTTGTAGATGCCGACCTCCTCGATGGAAAGATTGGCGTCCAGCAGGTCCCCGATTCCGGCGCTGGCGACCGCGGCCTCGAGCATGTCGGGCGACCCGTTGGAGAGTATGGCGGTCCGCAGGCCGGCGTCGCGCAGGCTCTGGAGCACATCCCGCACCTCCGGATAGGCGTCAAGGGTCATGTATGCCGTCATCAGATCGTCGCGCAGCGCGGTGTCCTCCAACCCGTACGCATCAAACGCATAGTCCAGCGCGTCACCGGTGACGCGCCGGAAATCGACATGTTTGCCCATCAGGCTTCGCAGCCACGTGTATTCCAGCTGCTTGGTGCGCCACAGCGCCGACACGGCATCAGCGGAATCACCGATCCGCGCCTTGTGCCGCCCCACGGCCGAGTGCACGTCGAAAAGTGTCCCGTAAGCATCGAACACGCAGGCTTTGATATTCTCGAATTGACTCATATGTGTGCCCTCCCGGTCATTCAGGTGTTGCGCGGAGGAATCGAGTACGTCGCCGTGACATGGGCGACGAGATCGTCCTCGTTGTCCACGTGCAGCGCGACCTCCCCCACTGCAAGCCGCTGGCCCAGCTTCAACAGTTTCGCTTCGGCCAGGACATCGCCCGGCATGGGCCGCCTTAGAAAGTTGATGTTGAGATTGGTGGTGACCGCCAGCGCCACCATGCCGATACGGCTGAGCACGGCAGCATACATTGCGTAGTCCGCCATGGTCATCATGACCGGCCCCGAGATCGTGCCGCCGGGCCGCAGGAAATCATCGCGGAACGGGCAGCGCACGCGCGCCTCGCCGTCACCCAGTGAATCGACTATGAGCCCCAGCTGGCCGACCATGGGCACCTGGTCCCTGGCCATGGTGTTGAGCTGCTCGATGGTAACCTGCGACATGTAAGAAATGGCTCCCGCGGTATAATGATTCACGCATTGTACCCTTGCCGGACGTCGCCTACATGGACGGTCGCGCGGTCTCCGGCATTCCCGGCATGGGGCGTATCAACCCGGCTACGGACAAGTTCGGATTGAGACCCATGGCACAGACCCGCGAGACGACACCGGATTATGAAAGTTGCATGGTATTTCGATTACATCTCACCGTTCTCCTACCTGCAGTGGGCGCACCAGCTTCCGCAACTCGATGACCTCGAAATCGAGCTCAAGCCGGTCCTGTTCGCCGGCCTTCTGAAGCACTGGGGCCACAAGGGCCCTGCGGAGATCGGCCCCAAGCGCCGCGTGACGTACCGTCATATCGTGTGGCTTGCGGGCCGGCTCGGGGTGCCGCTGCGCATGCCGCCCGCGCATCCGTTCAACCCGCTGCCCCTGCTGCGCGCGACTATCGCTTGCGGCAACCGGCCGGAAGCCGTCGACCGCCTGTTCGGCTACGTGTGGCGGGAAGGACACATGCCGTCGGAGGATACAGCCTGGCGCAAGCTGCTGGACCGGATTGAGGTCACGGAAGAGACGCTGACGGACCCGTCGGTCAAGCAACAGCTTGTCGCCAACGGCGAGGAGGCGATCAGCCGGGGCGTCTTCGGCGTGCCGTCGTTCGTGGTGGACGGCGAGGTCTTCTGGGGCGTGGACGGATTCGAGCTCTTCCAAGCCTACCTCGACGATCCCGGAATCCTCGACACGCCGGAAATGCGCGCCGCCGGCGAGCTGGCTGACGGCGTTTGAGCGGTCCGGCTCAGAACTGCCCGGGATCGAGGTCGAGAGTCGCCCGCGAGCCCCCGGTGATGGTCCCGAGCAGCGCGCCGCTGCCGCTCGCCACGTGGGTGGCGAACCAGGTCGCGGTCTTGATCTTGGCCTCGTAGAACGTCGCGTCGCCTTCGCCGCCGTCCAGGTTTTTCTGGGCGGCCAGGGCGCTGCGGGCCATCAGCCAGCTGCCCACGGTTATCGCCCACAGTTCCAGGTAGTACCTGCTGGCGGCGGCCGGCAGTCGCGGGTCGTCGGCCGCGGCCTGCAGGATCCAGTCGGTGGCCGCCTCCAGGTCGTCAAGGCACTGCTTGTAGGCGTCGCCGGTGGCCTCCAGGGATTCCACGGCGCCCTCGATGACGCGCATCATGCCGATCACCGCTCTCGCGGCCTCGCCGCCGTCGCGGATCACCTTGCGGCCCACCAGGTCGTTCGCCTGGATACCGGTGGTGCCCTCGTAGATCGTCGTGATGCGGGCGTCCCGGAAGTACTGCGCCGCGCCGGTCTCCTCGATGAATCCCATGCCGCCGTGGACCTGCACGCCCAGGGAGGCCAGCTCATTGCCCGTTTCGGAGCACCAGCCCTTGACGACCGGGGTGAGCATTTCCACGAACTGGGCCTGGCGCCGCCGCTCGGCCTCGTCGGGATGCAGCAGGGACTTGTCGAAGGCGCTCGCCCACACACAGGCCATGCCGCGCATCACCTCGATCTTGGCCTTCATGGTCATCAGCATGCGCCGGACGTCGGGGTGATGGATGATCGGTGCCCGGTCGCCGTCGTGCGCGCCTATCGGCCGGCCCTGGATGCGCTCCCTGGCATACGCGAGCGCCTGCTGGTAGGCGCGCTCACCGATGGCCAGGCCCTCGACCCCCACGGCGTGCCGGGCCAGGTTCATCATGGTGAACATGTATTCCAGGCCGCGGTTCGCCTCGCCCACCAGATAGCCCACCGCGCCTTCCTTGTCGCCGTAGGCGAGCACGCAAGTGGGACTGGCGTGGATGCCCAGCTTGTGCTCCAGCGACACGGTCCGTACGTCGTTGCGCGCACCCGGCTCGCCGTCGTCGTCCAGGATGAACTTGGGCACCAGGAACAGGGAGATGCCCTTGACGCCCGCCGGCGCGTCCGGCAGGCGCGCCAGCACCAGGTGAACGATGTTGTCGGTGAGGTCGTGGTCGCCGTAGGTGATGAATATCTTCTGACCGTACAGACGGTAGTGGTCGCCCTCGGGCTCGGCCCGGGTGCGCACCGCGCCCAGGTCGGTGCCCGCCTGGGGCTCGGTAAGATTCATGGTCCCGGTCCATTCACCGGACACCATGCGCGGCAGGTAAGTCCGCTTGAGCTCGTCGCTGCCGTGCCGCTCGATAGCCTCTATGGCGCCCTGGGTGAGCAGGGGACAAAGACCGAAGGACATGTTGGCGGCGTGCCACATTTCCTGCACCGGCGTGGACACCAGCCAGGGCAGGTTCTGGCCGCCATAGTCCGGGCTGAATGCCAGGGAGTTCCAGCCGTTGTCGGCGAACTTTTTCCAGGCTTCCTTCCAGCCGGTCGGGGTGACGACCCCGCCGTCCTTCAGCACCGAGGCCTCCGTGTCGCCGACCCGGTTCAGGGGCCCCAGCACGTCGCGGGCCATCTTCCCCGCCTCCTCGAGCACGGCGCTCACCAGGTCCGGGGTCGCCTCCTCGTAGCCCGGTAGGGCCGCGACGCCTTCCAGGTCCGCCAGCTCCGTCAGCACGAATTGCATGTCGTCGATGGGCGCATTGTAGTCGCTCATTTTGCAGATCTCCTGGTCGTTGGCTCACCGTCGCCGGGCCGCGGCCCGGCAGTGCCGGAAATTATTCGGTGCCGGTGGAATCCGGCTCGTAGCCGATCTCGTCGAACACTTCCCGGGTGTGCTGCCCCAGGCGGGGGGCGGGCGCCGCGCAGCCGGGCTCGACGGGTGGATCGAATTGAATGGGAAACGCGTAATCGGTCCTGTCGTCCTCATGCACGAACATCCCGCGGGCGATCATCTGCGGGTCGTGCATGGATTCCTCCAGGGTCAGCACGGGGGTCAGGCAGCAGTCGACGCCGGCGAAGCGCTCCACCCAGTACTCGAGCGGCCGGGAGCCGAACAGCTCGGTCAGCTCGTGGCCGATCCGCCGCCGCGTTTCCGGATCCTCGGGCTGGTTCCGCCATTCCGGGCGGCTGACCTCGTCGCAGAACACCTGCCAGAACTTGGGCTCCAGGGCCCCAAGGGCCACATGGCGTCCGTCCAGGGTTGCGTAGACGTTGTACCAGGGCAGGCCGCCGGTCAGGAAGTCCCCGCCCCGCGGCGCGGTCCGGCCGTGGTCGTTGTGGGCCATCAGCGGCATGACGTTGTGCGCCAGGGCGCAGTCGGTCATGGACACGTCCAGGTAGCGCCCCTCGCCGCTCATGCGCGCCTTGAACAAGGCCGCCAGTATGCCCATGGCGGCGCTCATGGAGCCACCGAGCAGATCCGCGATCTGCAGATTGCACAGGCCGGGCCGGCCCTCCGGGCCGCTGGTCTCGTCCAGCACGCCCGCGATGGCCAGGTAATTGATGTCGTGCCCGGACTTGAGGCGGTTGGGGCCGGTCTGGCCGTAGCCGCTCAGGCTGCAGTACACGATCCCCGGGCGGGCCGCCTTGAGGCTCGGGTAGTCGATACCGAGCGACGCCACGACGCCGGGCCGGAAGCCTTCCAGGACCACGTGGGCCGTCCCCGCCAGCGCCATGAAGGCGTCGCGGCCTGCGTCCGTCTTGAGGTCGACCGTGACGGAGCGCTTGTTGCGATTGACCGCCTCATAGAAGCTGCCCATGCCGCGGGCGTAGTCGCCCACCCGGGGGTCCTCGATCTTGATGACGTCCGCACCCATGGCGGCCAGGTGGGCCGTGCACATCGGGCCGGGAAGCAGCCGCGACAGGTCCAGGACACGGACGCCGTCCAACAGTGAAGACTGGTTGGAGATGATCAGTCTTCCTCCAGCTCCCGGTGGCCGGAGAACAGCTCGAGAGCCTCGGGGTTGGCCAGCGCCTCCTTGTTGCGGACGGGTTCGCCGTGCACCACGCTGCGCACCGCCAGCTCGACGATCTTGCCGCTCTTGGTACGCGGGATATCCGCCACCTGCAGGATCTTGGCGGGCACGTGGCGCGGCGTGGTGTTGTCCCGGATCTGCCTGCGGATGCGCTGCGCCAGCTCATCATCCAGCGTCACGCCGTCGCGCAGGCGCACGAACAGCACCACACGGGTGTCGCCCCGCCACTGCTGGCCGATGACGATGCTCTCCACGACTTCGTCGATCTGCTCGGCCTGACGGTAAATCTCCGCCGTGCCGATGCGCACGCCGCCGGGATTCAGCGTCGCGTCCGAGCGGCCGTAGATGATCAGGCCGTCGTGCTCGGTGACCTCCACGTAGTCGCCATGGCACCAGACCCCCGGCACGGTCTCGAAGTAGGCCTTGCGGTACTTGGCGCCGTCGGGATCGTTCCAGAAATAGATCGGCATGGAGGGAAACGGCTTGACGCAGGACAGCTCGCCCTTCTTTCCGGGCGGCTGCGGATTGCCGTCCTCGTCCAGCGCTTCCACCGCCATGCCCAGCGCCTTGCACTGCAGCTCGCCGCGCCACACGGGCAGCGTCGGGTTGCCGAGGGCGAAGCAGGCCAGCAGGTCCGTGCCGCCGGAGATGGACGACAGGCACAGGTCTGTCTTGATGTGCTCGTAGACGAAGTCGAAACCCTCCGGCACCAGCGGCGAGCCGGTGGACAGGATGCTGCGCAGGGACCCGAGGTCGTGGCTTTGGCGCGGAGACAGCTCGGCCTTGGCCACGGCATCGATGAACTTCGCCGAGGTCCCGAAATAGTTGATGCCCGCCTCGTCGATGAAGTCGAACATGGCGTTGCCGTCGGGGTGGAACGGCGAGCCGTCGTACAGCACCAGGCAGGCCTCCGAGGCCAGACCGCTCACCAGCCAGTTCCACATCATCCAGCCGCAGGTAGTGAAATAGAACAGGCGCTCGTCGCGCTTCACGTCGACGTGCAGGCGGTGCTCCTTGAGGTGCTGCAGCAGCGTGCCGCCGGCGCCGTGCACGATGCACTTGGGCACGCCGGTGGTCCCGGACGAGAACATGATGTACAGCGGGTGATTGAAGGGCAGCTGCTGGTAGTCGATATCGCCGGCCGCAAACGGCCCGATGAAATCATCCCAGGTGACGCCGCCGTCCAGGCCATCCAGCGCAGGCTCGCCGGTGTACGGGAACACCACCACCCGCGTGAGCGTCGGCAGCTTGGCGCGGATGGCCTTGAGCTTGTCGATGGAATCGTGGCGCTTGCCGTTATAGAAGTAGCCCTCGGCGCTGAACAGCACCTTCGGCTCGATCTGCCCGAAGCGGTCCAGCACGCCCTGGACGCCGAAATCCGGTGAGCATGAGGACCAGACCCCGCCGATGGCGGTGGTGGCCAGCATGGCGATCAGGGCCTCGGGGGCGTTGGGCACGTAGCCGGCGACGCGGTCCCCCGGCTGCACGCCCGCCTCGCACAGGGCCTGGCTGAGGCGCGAGACCTGCTCCTGGAGGTCGGCATGGCTGAGAGTCCGGTTGACCCGGTCTTCGCCGCGGAATACCACCGCGGGCGCGTCGTCCCCGCGCCGCAGCAGGTTCTCGGCGAAGTTCAGGCGCGCCTCGGGAAAGAATTGCGCGCCGGGCATCCGGTCGCCGTCCACCAGGACCGGTTCGCCGCGCCCGGCGGCAATCACGCCGGTGTACTCCCAGACCGCGGCCCAGAATTCCTCCAGCTCGTCGATGGACCATTGGTGCAGCGCGCCGTAGTCATCAAGGCGGCGCCCGCTGCGCTCGGCCATGGCGCTGCTGAAATGCGTGATATTGGCCCGCGCCACTCTCTCGGCCGACGGCCGCCACAAGGGTGAAGACATGGCCCGGCCCCTAATCGATGTCGGCGATCTTGACGACAGTGCGTCCCCGGATGTTGCCTTCGACAAAGTCGTCGAACGCCCCGGGCAGCTCGTCGAACTCGATGGTGCGCGACACGATGCGGTCCAGGTGACGCGGCTTCAGGTCACTGCCGAGCCGCTCCCATACCGAGCGCCTGATGTCCGGCGCGCACAGTACCGAATTGATCCCCAGCAGGGACACGCCGCGCAGGATGAACGGCATGACCGTGGTATTCAGCTCGTGGCTGGCGGCCAGGCCGATGGAGGCGATGTTGCCGAACGGCTTCACCGTGCGGGTCAGCCAGGTCAGCACCTCGCCCCCGAGATTGTCCACGGCGCCGCCCCATTCCGCGCGCTCCATGGGCCGCTTGCCGAGATCCACGTCATCGCGCAGCATCACCGTGGCCGCGCCCAGGCCGCGCAGGTACTCGGCGGCGTCCGGCTTGCCCGTCAGGGCCGCGACCTCGTAGCCGGCGCCGGACAGGATATCGATGGCGACGCTGCCCACACCGCCGGTGGCACCGGTCACCACGATCGGACCGTGGTCCGGCGTCTGGCCGTTCTGCTCCATGCGCTCCACCGCCAGGGCGGCGGTGAATCCGGCCGTTCCCAGCGCCATGGCGTCGAACAGAGTCAGCGACTCGGGCAGCTTCACCACGCAGTCGGCGGGCACGCGCACGTATTCCGCGTAACCGCCGTCACGGGTTTCGGACAGTTCGCAGCCCACCACCAGGACCTCGTCGCCGGGCGTGAACTGATTACTGTCGGACGACTCCACGCGGCCGGCGACGTCGATGCCGCCCACGAGCGGAAACTTGCGCAGGATCTTGCCCTTACCGGTGGCCGCCAGGGCGTCCTTGAAGTTGATGTCGGAATAAGCGGACCGGATTACAACGTCACCCTCGGTGACGTCATCCAGCGTAATCTGCTCGAATCCGGCCTTGATTTCGCCGTCCTCGTTGTGGATCCGATAGGCTTTGAAGGAGCTCATGACTTGCATTACTCTTGATTATGAATTTGCACCGGCCCGGCGCTTTCACGTGATGAAACACCGCGCGGACCGATGACCTTCCGGAGGAACAGTTTAATGCCTGAAGAAACGATTTTCAGCAAAATCATCCGCGGCGAGGCCGAAGCGGATGTCGTCTACCAGGACGAGCGGGTCACGGCGTTCCGGGATATCAATCCCCAGGCGCCGACGCATATCCTGATCGTGCCGAACAAGCCGGTCCCCACGGTCAATGACGCAACGGAGGCCGACGAGGCCGATCTGGGGCACCTGTTCGTGGTGGCCGCGCGGCTGGCGCGGGAGGAGGGCATCGCCGAGGACGGCTACCGACTGATCGTGAATTGCAACGAGCACGGCGGGCAGATCGTCTTCCACCTGCACATGCACCTGCTGGGCGGCCGGCCCATGGGAAGGATGGTGTCCAAACCGCGGGACTGACCCGCCCAAAAAGGGGACAGATTTATTTTTCAGGGCCGCGCCGATAACTTCGGCAGGCGACACGCGCGGCCCGGCGGGGTAGAATTTTCGCGGGAGCCAGACTTGAAATGGAGGGATTCGATGCCAAGGACCGGGCGGATCGTTCTGCCGGGGTACCCCCATCATGTGGTGCAACGGGGCCACAACCGGCAGACGGTATTTGCGAAGGCGGCCGACTTTCAGCGCTATCTGGATGATCTTCGCGAACTGAAGGATCAGCTGGGCGTGCGCGTGCATGCGTACTGCCTGATGACCAACCATGTGCATTTGCTGCTGACACCCGCGGATGACCCCTCAAGCCTGGGCCGGCTCATGAAGGTGCTGGCAGCACGGGCAACCCGCTACCGCAACCGGCTCGAGAGTCGATCCGGGACCTTGTGGGAAGGCAGAGTAGATCGGTGTCCTTTTGAAAACAAAGTGGATCTGTCCCTGCACTTCGGGCGGGGAATTGAGCACAGACACCGCGCGCGGGCTTCCACATCGCGACGGAAAAATAAATCTGTCCCCTTTTTTGCAGGGTGACACAGGGGATGGGGAGCCGGCCTGCCCGTAAAGGCAGGCCGGTGTACAGGGATTCTAGCGCTTGCTGTACTGCGGCCGCTTGCGGGCTTTGTGAAGGCCCACCTTCTTGCGCTCGACTTCCCGCGCGTCCCGGGTGAGGTAGCCGGACTTGCGCATGGTGGTGCGCAGGGTTTCGTCGTAGTCGGTCAGGGCGCGGCTGAGCCCGTGACGGATGGCGCCGGCCTGGCCGCTGTTGCCGCCGCCGCGGACATTGACGTTGATGTCGAACTGGTCGCGCATGTCGATGGTTTCCAGAGGCTGGCGCACGATCATGCGGGCGGTGTCGCGGCCGAAATACTCTTCCAATGACTTCTTGTTCACCGTGATCTGGCCGCTGCCGCGCTGCAGTCGAACCCGGGCGGTGGACGATTTGCGGCGGCCGACCGCCGTGAAAATATCTTTGCTCATTTGCTTACAGTTCCAGCGGTTTGGGTTGCTGGGCCTGGTGCTTGTGCTCCGGCCCGGCATAGACGTGCAGCTTCGTGAACATCGCGCGCCCCAGCGGGTTGCGGGGCAGCATGCCTTTCACTGCCGTCTCGATGATTCTTTCGGGATGCGAATCCCGCAGCTCCGCGAAAGTCTGGGACTTGATGCCCCCCGGGTAGCCGGTGTGACGGTAATACACTTTGTCGGTGGTCTTGCGACCGGTCACGCACACCTTTTCCGCGTTGACCACGACAATGTGGTCGCCGGTATCGACGTGGGGGGTGTACTCCGGCTTGTGCTTGCCGCGCAGATAACGGGCGATATCCGAAGCCAGGCGGCCCAGCACCTTGTCGGTGGCGTCGATAACCAGCCACTCGCGCCGGACTTCCGAGGGTTTTGCCGAATACGTCTTCATACTGGTTGTTTCCGTGTCGAGGACCGCGAAAGGGACGCGGATACTACTAAAAGTCGCCCGGAGTGTCGAGTACCGGCCGATCGACGAATGTTATAGACAAAAAAAAGGCGTGGCTATAGGGGAGCCACGCCCAAACCACCAAAGGAGGATGGAGGAGCCTTTCAGAACTGTCCGGACATCAGCTTCCCGGCGATGCCCTGTCTAACCTTGCCCTCGTTGTTGCAACGCAACGTGAGGATATAATAATTATCTAATATAGATTTCAAGTTGTCAAACATATTTTGGAAAAAAGTTGAATACCTGTTTCAGCCCGTATCCTATTGATTTCAGGGAGAATTTGCAAATGCCCTCGATTTCCGGTCTTCGATTACCCTCAAACTCTCTATTGAGGGGAACGGCCGCGGGCCGGGAACGTTGACGTTCGCGGAAACGGATTTTCCCGATTCAACCGTCGAGGAGCTCGATCCAGTGACGGACGGGCAGGTCGGTGCCCGATTGCAGGTGCGCCTGGCAGCCGATGTTCGCCGTGGCAATCACCTCCGCCCCGCCCTGCTGCAGGGCCTCGAGCTTGTCGGCCTTCAGGCGGTTCGCCAAGTCCTTCTGGAGGATCGAGTAAGTGCCCGCGGAGCCGCAGCACAGGTGCGCGTCCGGGACCGGAACCAGCTCGAAACCGGCTTCCGCCAGGATTCGCTCGGCGACTCCGCGGATCTTCAGGCCGTGCTGCAGCGTGCAGGGCGGATGGAAGGCCACGCGCGGCTTCGGCTCGGACGCGTCGAGCCGGGACAGGTCCTCGGCGTCGAGCACCTCAGTGAGATCGCGGGCCATCTCGCTCACGCGCGCGGCCTTGTCCGCGTAGTCCGGGTCGTTCCGCAGCAAATGACCGTACTCCCGGATCATGGCGCCGCAGCCGCTTGCGGTGATTACTATGGCCTCGGCGCCGTCCTGGATATGAGGCCACCAGATATCGATATTGCGGCGCATGAAATCGAGCCCCTCGGCTGCCGCCGACAGATGATGACTCACGGCGCCGCAGCAGGTGTCGTCCGTGGCGACCAGCTCAATTCCGAGGCGGTCCAGCACCCGCGCCGCCGCGGCATTGGTATTCGGCGCCAGGGAGGGTTGAACACAGCCTTCCAGTACCAGCATCTTGCGATCGTGCCGTCTCTGGGGCCGGGGCCCGGCGGATGACGGCGCCGGCACCCGCCGCTTGAGGCCCGCCGGCAGCAGCGGGCGAACAGTCTGTCCCAGCCACAGGGCGGCAGCGAAGCGGTTCCGGTGCGGTATCAACATGCGCAGGGCGCGCCGCGCCAGGCGGCCCGGCAGCGGACGCCTGACCTTCTCCTCCACGATCTGCCTGCCGATGTCCGCCAGGCGGCCGTACTCCACGCCTGACGGGCATGTGGTCTCGCAGTTCCGGCAGGTCAGGCACCGGTCGAGATGCAGCTGAGTTGTCGCAGTAGGCGTCTCGCCCTCCAGCACCTGCTTGATCAGGTAAATGCGTCCGCGCGGGCTGTCGCGCTCGTCGCCCAGAAGCTGGTACGTCGGGCAGGTGGCGAGGCAGAAGCCGCAGTGCACGCACTTGCGAAGTATCGCGTCCGCTTCCTGCCCTTCCTCGGTGCGGCGTATGCTTTCGGTCAGATGGGTTTGCATCGATTCGACTCAGATATCCGCGTACAGCCGCCCGGGATTGAGCACGCGGGACGGATCGAAGGCGCGTTTGAGGTTGCGATGCAGCGCCAGCTTCGCGTCGTCCAGCGGTTGGAACACGTCATCCCCGTCGTGGCCGCGGAACCAGATTGCGTGACCCCCGACGGCGGCAGCGTTTTCCCGCAGGTCGGCCGCCGGCGCATCGGTCGCCACCCAGCGCAGCGCGCCATTCCATTCGATGAGCGTGGTCCCGGGCAGCTCGAGGGGCCGGGCCGCCGGCGGCACCGACAGGCGCCACAGCGCCGGCGCCTCCCGGAAAAACACATGTCGCTGGTCTCGGATTCCCGGCCAGAAGTCGGCATCGGACACGGCGTCGCCGCCCAGCCTGTCCGCGGCGCTGCGAACCCCTTTCTCGGTCCCGGAAAGCCGGACATGGAGCGTCTCGCCGTGGTG
>JBEPXV010000017.1:0-14062 GCA_041641695.1 Gammaproteobacteria bacterium
TTTGCGTTTATCACCTCCTTCGACGAGATCGTGGTGGTACTGTTCGTGGCCGGCGTGGAGCAGCGAACGATCCCGCGCGAAATGTGGTCGGGCATTCGCGAGCAGATCAGCCCTACAATTCTGGCGGTGGCCACGCTTCTCGTGGTGATCTCGGCGGTTCTGATCGCCACGCTGGAGCTGCTGCGGCGGCGCAACGAACGAATACGCGGCGTCAGCCCTGGTTGAATAACAATAAGAACCAAGCCGGCCGTCGATCCTCGATTGACGGCCCTTGCGACGCGGCCTCCGGGCCGCGTTCTTGTGTCCGGGGACGGTTTTATTGCAGCATGGCACCCGCGCCCGGCGCCGCGCCCGGTGCGCGGCGGCGCGATTAGCTATCCATGCGTCGCGGATGGATGGCTGTCCGCAGGCGCGAAACAATAAACTCGCCCGGCGTCATGAAACAGAAATACTCGATTTTCAGCGTCGTCCGCAACGCGATCCGCTACCACGAAGGGTGGCAGGAGGCGTGGCGCAGCCCCGATCCCAAGCCTCACTACGACGTGATTATCGTCGGCGGCGGCGGCCACGGGCTGGGCACGGCCTATTACCTCGCGAAGGAATGCGGGGTGCGCAACGTCGCGGTGCTCGAGAAGGGTTGGATCGGCGGGGGCAACACCGGGCGCAATACCACCATCTGCCGCTCGAACTACCTGTGGGACGAGTCTGCGGCCCTCTACGACCACGCGGTGGATCTGTGGCACGGCCTGAGCCGGGAGTTGAACTTCAACGTGATGTACTCCCCGCGGGGACTGATCCATCTCGCCCACAGTGTGCATGACCTGCAGGAGATCGGCCGGCGGGGCAACTCGAATTTTCTCAACGGGATCGATGCGGAGTACCTCAGCCCCGATCAGGTCAAGCAGTGGGTGCCGTTCATCAATCTGAATACCCGGTATCCGGTGATGGGAGGACTGCTGCAGCGCCGCGCCGGGACCGCCCGCCACGACGCGGTGGCCTGGGGATACGCCAGGGCCGCCGACGACCTCGGCGTCGATATCATCCAGAACTGCGAGGTCACCGGTTTCCGCGTCGAGGATAATACCGTCAAGGGCGTTGAGACATCGCGTGGTTATATCGGCGCGAACAAGGTTGGTTGCGTCGTAGCCGGCCACTGCGGCGTCATGGCGGAGATGGCAGGGTTCCGGCTGCCCGTCGAGTCGTTCCCGCTTCAGGCACTGGTGTCCGAGCCGGTCAAGCCGAAGATTGACTGTGTGGTGATGTCCAACGGCATCCACGCTTACATCAGCCAGTCGGACAAGGGGGAGCTGGTAATCGGCGCCGGCTCCGACCCCTACAACTCCTATTCCCAGCGCGGCGGCTTCAACCTGATCGAGGAAACGGTCGGCGCGGTGGTGGAGCTGTACCCGATCTTCTCGAGAATGCGCATGCTCCGGCAATGGGGTGGCGCGGTTGACGTCACCATCGATCGCTCCCCGATCCTGTCGAAGACCCCCGTGCGCAACCTGTATTTCAACTGCGGCTGGGGGACCGGTGGGTTCAAGGCGACGCCGGGCTCGGCACGCGTGTTCGCTCACTCCCTGGCCGGCAAGGATATGCATCCGGTGGCGGCGCCGTTTTCCATTGATCGCTTCAACACCGGCGCGCTGGTTGACGAGGGCGCGGCCGCGGCTGTCGCCCATTGACAGTTCAATGATCGAGGTGGGATAGGCGATGCTGATAGTCACTTGCCCATGGTGCGGTGAGCGCGAAGTGTCCGAGTTCAGCTATGGCGGGGAAGCGCACATCACCCGGCCCGGGAATCCGGACCAGTTGTCAGACGAGCAGTGGGGAGACTATGTGTTTTTCCGGAAAAACTCCCGTGGCGTCCACTATGAGCGCTGGGTCCATACCCACGGCTGCCGGCGCTGGTTCAATGCCGTGCGCCACACGGTTACCGATGAGTTCTTCGGCAGCTACAAGCCCGGTGAGTCTCCGCCGGAGCCGCCGCGGTCCAGGGACTGACGGAGGCCGCCCGTGAGTCAGATCAATCGCTTGAGTGAAGGCGGCAGAATCGACCGAGGCAAGCCGCTGCAGTTCAGCTTCAACGGGCGCACGTATACCGGGTACCAGGGCGACACCCTCGCGTCCGCCCTGCTGGCGAACGACCTGCACCTGGTCGCGCGCAGCTTCAAGTACCACCGGCCGAGGGGCATCTATTCGGCCGGCGCCGAGGAGCCCAATGCCCTGGTGCAGCTCGAGGAGGGCCCGCATACCGAGCCGAACATGCGCGCTACGCAGGTGGAGCTGTACAGGAGCCTGCGCGCCGCCAGCCAGCACTGCTGGCCCAACGTCCGCTTTGACATCGGCGCCGTCAACTCGTGGCTGTCGCGCATATTCCCGGCCGGTTTCTACAACAAGACCTTCATGTGGCCGCCTTCGCTGTGGATGACCTACGAGCGCGTCATCCGCCGCGCGGCGGGTCTCGGCAAGGCTCCGGAGGATTGGGACCCGGACCGCTACGAGCATCGCCATGTCCACTGCGACGTAATGATCGCGGGTGCCGGACCGGCCGGCATCGCGGCGGCGCTCGCCGCCGGACGCAGCGGCGCGCGGGTCATCCTGGTCGACGAGCAGTCCGAGCCCGGCGGGCAGCTCCTCGGGGATACGGCGCATATCGATGGTGCGCCGGCGATGGAATGGGTTTCCCGGGCGCTGGATGAGTTGGCGGGCATGGAAGAGGTTACCGTGCTGCCGAGAACCACCTGCACCGGCTACTACGACTACAATTACTTCACCGCGCTGGAGCGTGTCACCGACCATCGACCCCCGGGCAGCGACAGTCATGTTCCTCGCCAGCGGCTGTGGCGGATCCGGGCGAAGCGGGCGGTGCTTACCACGGGCTCGATCGAGCGACCGCTGGTGTTCGCGGACAATGATCGTCCGGGCATCATGCTGGCGGGCGCCGTGCGCACCTATATCAATCGCTACGCCGTGCTCCCAGGCAGGGCCATCGTCGTGTTCACCAACAACGACTCCGCTTACCAGGCCGCCCTGGATGCCCATCTGCACGGCGCGCGGGTCGAAATCGTCGATATTCGACCGAACCCCGGGGGACCGCTGGTGGAGAAAGCCCGGCAGACCGGAATCCCGGTGCATGCCGGCGCGGCGGTGACCGGGGTGCGCTACGGAAAAGGCATCGAAGGCGTGGACGTCATGGCTCTCAGAGAACGGGGCGACGCGGTTCAGGGGTCCGTTCGTCAAATCGATTGCTCGGTGGTGGCGGCGTCCGGCGGCTGGACCCCGACCGTGCACCTGTTCAGCCAGTCGCGGGGCAGGCTTTCGTTCGACGATGACATCGACGCGTTTGTGCCCGGCGGCTGCCACGTCACCAACCCCAACCACTCAGCGGGCGCCTGCCGGGGCGCCTTCGACCTTGCGGATTGTCTCCGTCAGGGGTTGGAGGCCGGGGCCGCGGCGGCCACCGAGGCTGGATTCACCGTCGACGCACCGGAGCCGCCCGCGACCGAGCGTATCGAGCAGGGCGCGTTGCGGGCCCTGTGGACCATCCCCTGCGACCATCCGACCGGCAGGGGTAAGAAAAAGCATTTTCACGAGCTTCATAACGACGCCACGGTTGGCGACATCATGCTGGCCGTTCGGGAAGGCTACAGGGATGTCGAGCTCCTCAAACGCTACACCACCACCGGAATGGGCACCGACCAGGGCAAGACATCAAACCTGAACGCCCTCGGAGTGTTGTCGGAGCTGCGGGACACGACCGTGGAAAGCCTGGGCACCACGACCTTTCGGCCTCCCTACACGCCGTTGACATTCGGCGCCATCACCGGCCAGCACCGAAGGGAGTTATTCCTGCAGACCCGCAGGACGCCCATGCACCCCTGGCATGAGCGCAACGGCGCCGTGTACGAAGACGTCGGAGACTGGAAGCGGCCCTGGTACTTCCCGCGCCCCGGCGAGGACATCCATGCCGCCGTGCAGCGCGAATGCAGGATGGTGCGCGAGCATGTCGGCATCCTCGACGCCACCACCCTGGGCAAGATCGACATCCAGGGTCCGGATGCGGTCAAGCTGCTCAACATGGTGTATACCAACGCCTGGAACAAGCTCGAGGTCGGCCGCTGCCGTTACGGCGTAATGTGCAATGAGCACGGCATGGTGTTCGACGACGGGGTGACCAGCCGCATCGGCGAGCATCACTTTCATATGACCACCACCACGGGCGGGGCGGCCCGGGTTCTCGGCTGGCTGGAGGAGTGGCTGCAGACGGAATGGCCGGACATGCGGGTATACTGCACCAGCGTTACCGAGCAATGGGCGGTCGCCTCCATCAACGGGCCGCAGTCGAGAGATCTGCTTTCCGAGCTGACGGACATACCCCTGGATGCGGATCACTTTCCGTTTCTGACTTGGCGGGACGCCCGGGTCGCCGGGGTGCCGGCGCGCATTTTCCGCATCAGCTTTACGGGCGAGCTGGCTTTCGAGATCAACGTGCCGGCGTGCTACGGGCTGTATGTCTGGGAGCAGCTGATGGCGCACGGCGAGAAGTACGATATCTGCCCCTACGGCACGGAATCCATGCACGTCCTGCGCGCCGAGAAGGGATTTATCATCGCCGGCCAGGACACGGACGGCTCCGTGACGCCGCACGACCTGGACATGGACTGGGTTGTTTCGGGCAAGAAGGACTTTCTGGGCCGCCGGTCCCTGGCGCGCAGCGATACCGCCCGGTCCGGCCGCAAGCACCTCGTGGGACTGCTGACCGAGGATCCGAATGAAGTGCTTCCCGAGGGCGCGCACGTCGTCGCCGAGGTCCGTGACAGCCCCCCCATGCCGACGCTGGGTCATGTCACCTCCAGCTACATGAGTCCGAACCTGGGACGTTCCATCGCCATGGCGCTCATCAAGGACGGCAGGAATCGCAAGGAAGAGAAGGTCGATGTCCGGCTGATGGATGGCCGCGTGGTGCCATGCCGCGTCACCGACTACGTGTTCTACGACAAGAAGGGAGAACGCGCCCGTGCCTGAGTCCGACAACTTCAGTCCCGTGAAGGCCGGCCCGCTGGCGGGTCTGCCAGGGCCCGCAGGGGGTATCACCCTGGAGGAGCGGGCTTTCCTGGGCAAGGTCAACCTGCGGGGCGATGCCGGCGACCAAGCATTCATGACGGCGGTCCGGGATGTCCTGGACTGCACGCCGCCCGTCGAGCCGAATACGGTGGCCGGCGGCGGCGAGCGCACGGTCTTCTGGCTGGGCCCGGATGAATGGCAGGTCCACTGCCCGGAGGACGAGCAGCACGAGCTGGTGCAGCGTCTCCGGGCCGCTCTGGAAGGGCGGCACAGCGCAGTCGTGGACGTGTCCGACTACTATGTGGTCATGCGCCTGTCGGGGCCGAAGATCCTCGAAGTGCTCGCCAAGGGGACGCCGCTGGACCTCCATCCGCGCGCATTCTCCCCCGGCTCCTGCGCCCAGACCCGCTTCGGCCACGCCACGGTCCTGCTGCACAAGGCGGCGGATGACGTCGTGGACCTCCAGGTGCGCTGGAGCTTCGCCGAGTATGTCTGGTCCTACATCGTGGACGGAACACTGGAATACCAGTAGGCCGGTCGGGTCACCGGCGATCCCACCGTCGATCCGAGTTGTTTAATTTATCCCCCGCATTACAATGGCGCCAGGGACTGCGCGATAACAATTCACCCGGGAAATGCGAGAACAATACTGATGTCCAAGTTGATATACGGCTGTGTGCTGTCGGTTCTTCTGCTATTGGGAGGCTGCGGCGGCGGCAGCTCTTCGGGCGGGGGCGAGACGAATGATGTGACTGAGTCGGCGTCTGATGCGACGTCGGATTCCGGAGGCGGCGGCGGGGGCGACTCCGGCAGCGAGATTGCCGGCACTTACGAGGGAACCGGCACGGCCACGGTATCCGGCGGCGGGATTTCCGAGCCCTTTACGGGTCCCATCCAGATCACTATTTCCAAGGACAACAAGGTTGCATTCGGCGAGCCGGGCGAGCCGCCGGTCGGCACCACCACTCTGAACGCGGGTGGCGACGGATTCTCCATGTCGATACCGGCATCTTTCTTCAATCAATCGGGCATCGCGTGCACGGGAACCCTGAACGTCACCGGCTCGGTCAGCGGCAACAGCATAATCGGTAACATATCGGGTTCGGGTGTCGTCTGTAACGGCATACCTTTCACGATAACCGGAAGCTTCGACCTCGACAAAACGAAGGCACGCAGCCGGAGCCGCGTCTCGGCAGGCTTGCTGGAGGGCCTGCGATCAGTGATTGCCGGAATGGCTCGCTAGTTTCCCCCCGGCCGGTCCCGGGAACACCCATGCGGAAATCCCGGGCCCGGCCGGCCGTCGTCCCGGACGGGATCCCGACCCGTAGCGCTGAGCCGAGCTACCGGTACAGCTCCTCGTCGGGAAGGTCCATGTCCTTGTACAGGTGCGCTACCTGCTCGGCATAGCCGTTGTAGAGCAGGGTAGGGACTTTCTCGCCGGTGTGGAGTATCTCCTCGCGGGCCTGGCTCCAGCGCGGATGCGGGACGTCGGGATTGACGTTCGCCCAGAACTTGTATTCGCTTCCCTGCAGCTCTTCCCAGAAGCTGACCGGGCGCTGGTCCGTGAAAGTAAAGCGCACGATCGACTTGATGGACTTGAAGCCGTACTTCCACGGCACGACCAGGCGCAGCGGCGCGCCGTGCTGCTTGAGGGCGGTGTGGCCGTAGGTGCCCACGGCGATGAAAGCCAGCTCGTTGCCGGCTTCCTCGAGGGTGAGGCCCTCGACGTAGGGCCAGGGATTCCACGGCTGGGTCTGGCCCGGCGCAACGTCCGGGTCCATGAAAGTTTCCATGCGCAGGTAGCGGGCGCCGCTGTCCGGTTCCGCGAGCTTGACGAGCTCCGCGAGCGGAAAGCCGGTCCAGGGAATGGTCATGGACCAGGCCTCGACGCAGCGAAGCCGGTAGAGCCGCTCTTCCAGGGGCATGCGGCGAATCAGCTCGTCGACGTCGAAGGTTCTTTCCCGGGCGACCATGCCGTCTATGGTGATCCGCCAGGGAGAGACCGGTAGTGCCTGGGCCGCCTCCCAGATCGTCTTGTGTGAGCCGAATTCGTAGAAATTGTTGTAGGTGGCATTGACGGACTCCGGCGTCATTTCCCGGTCGAGCTGGTACGACTCATTGCGTTCGGCTGGAAACAGGTTGGCCCACGGCACGTCGGGAATGATGATGGCGTCCTCGTCGCCGTCCGCGCCGGATCCGAGCAAGCCGTCGAACAGGCCGGCGCGGGCGGGGCCGGCACCGAGGCCCAGCGCGACCGTGCCCAGACCCAGTCCTTTCATCAGGCGCCGCCGGTTCATCCATACCGACTCCGGTGTGGCTGCCGAGTCGGGCAGCTCCCAGGGACGTCTGTGCTTGATCCACATGGTGTTTACCTCATTTCGCCTTGCCGCGCTTGCGCAACATTGTGGCCAGGAACAACAGCAACGCGACGGCGGCCGTTGTAATGAAAACCCCCGCAGCCGGCATCAGCAGCACGGGCAGAATCCCGCGCGTCCATACTGCCGGGTGGAGATACCGCTGCGTCACGGCCTGGGTCAGGTTCAGACTCTCGGGCGCCCAGCCGTGCCACAGGGTGCCGAGATCCATTCCCGCGGGTCCGGCCGCCAGCACCGCGATGGCCGCCAAGACCGCGCCGGCGGCAATCGCGAGCAGCAACGCCCGGATTATGCGCATTGCGGCCGCCCCGCCGGGGCCGTCATATTGGCCCGAATGCCTCCGGGCCGCATGACGTCCAGACCGGCGCGCCCGGCGCCGGGGCCATGCGTTGCCTTTGGACCGGCCACGGTCAATCGCCATTCCGGCGGACCGTCGATACGTTGCCGCCGGGGCGGCGTTGCTTCCAGCGTGGTGTATTTCATTTCGATCAGTGTCCCCGAAAACAGGCGCGATTTCCTCACAATTCGATCACAACCGCGGGGCCCGGCCCCGGGAAACGAAATCTGGTCGGGATATTCTGACCGGTGGCACTTGAACGTGTCTATGGCCTTCTTATACTGGCAACCAAGCGCCATACAGGTCGGAGGAGAGATAGCTTTGATGCGCGACGTTTTGCACCGGTTCCGGTGCGTCATCATGGCTATCCTCGCTATCGCTGCTCTCGGCGGGTGCGCGACGTCCGTCATGGCGCCGCCTACAGAACGGCGCGCGCCCGCGCCGGGCGTGGAGCCCGAGGGTCTTGCGCGGGCATTGTACGACCAGTTGCATCGCTGGCGGGGCACACAGTACCAGCTGGGCGGCCTGGGCCGCAACGGAATCGACTGCTCCGGACTGACCTATGTCGTTTACCGCGACCTGTTCGGCAGGCAGCTCCCGCGCACCACCGATGCGCAGGTGGGTGTCGGCCGGCCGGTGGAACGGAGCGCTCTGGCGCCCGGTGATCTGGTGTTCTTCAAAACGGGAACATTCCAGAGGCATGTCGGCATCTACGTCTCGGACGACATGTTCCTCCATGCCTCGCAGAGCAGCGGGGTCCGGCTGTCCAGCCTGGCAAGCGACTACTGGCGCGACCGATACTGGAAAGCCAGGCGGGTACCCGTCGACCAGGCCGGAATATAGAATCCGGGAGATCCTCCTGCGTGGCGACCCGGGTTCGTGCGGACGGGGTCGCCGCATCCCTCTGCCCGGCGCGGGCGCTCATCCAGCGGCCAATGACAGGAAGCCGGATCGCGCCCATGCCGGGCTGCAGCCGCACCGCACACTTCACACCCGTTCGAATGTCGCCCGTTTATCAAGCTGCGTCGGTACGTCGTCAAACCCCTTTCTCGATAGTGGCTAGCTTCGCCAATTCAAGTTCTTGCAGCGCTTAAATGGCGACAGAACTTCCTTGTCCCGCTCTGGCAAGTTGTTTTCCAACAGCCTGCCAGGAGGGACCCGTGGCGTTGCGCTGCAACCAGGTCGAACAACCGGAGAACACGAGCATGAGCTTTCCAACACAATGCCCCTACGTAATTGTCGGCGCCGGGATTCATGGGCTCAGTACCGCGTACCACCTGGCCGTGGAGCTGAAGGCCCGGGGCCGTGGAGACGGGTCGCAGGTCCTGGTGGTCGACAAGACATCCATCGGCGCCGGGGCATCGGGCATTGCCTGCGGTGTTGTACGCAACAACTACTTTCAACCTGCCATGCGCGAGTTGATGGCGCAGTGCGTCGAGATATGGGAAAGTGACCCGAAAGCCTACAGCTACCACCCCGTGGGCTATCTACAGATTTCCCCTGAGTCCATGCACGAAGATGTCGCCTCAATCGCCGCCCAGCAGAAGGAGATCGGCTACGATTCGCAGCTCGTCGAGGGAGAGAAGGACTCCACGGCATATATGAAGGGCCTGTTCGACGACTGGCAGGCCCGGGGAATTACCTCGGTGCTGCACGAGAAGAAAGGCGGCTACGCCAACAACACCAGCTCACTGTACGGGCTGGCCGGCAAGGCGGAGGCCGAGGGCGTTCGTATCATAACGGGGGTGAAGGTAACCGGATTCGACCGGTCGCGGAATGGCGGCGCCGTCGTCGCCGTGCGGACCGATCGGGGCGACATCGCCTGCGACCAGGTCGTGGTCGCCGTCGGGCCCTGGGCGAAGCAGGTCTGGAGTATGCTCGACTTGCCCGGAACCGTTGATATCCGGGCCGGCGACGGCGCCCTGCACAGCGGTGTGCCCATGTGGGTGTACTGGTCCCTGCAGGAGGGGACGCTGGGGGTGGATCCGTCGTTTCTGGTGACAAACGCCGGCGAAATGCCGCCGGTCGTCCACGTCGACTCCGACGCGCCCCTTTATTCGGATGTGGACGGCTCCCTGATCACCGACCGGATGTGGGGGATCTATTACAAGCCGGATTTTCACTTCGGCGGCATCCAGGGCGGCGCCGCGCCGATCCGGGTTGATACGGATCCCGAAAAGGTGAAGGTCGACCCGTACGGGACGGAGTCTCCGGAGTTCGTCGTGGGCGCCGACTTCGCCCATATGTGGTGCTCCGCCCTGGCGCATTGCCAGAAACGCTTCGAGGGCCGGATCGACCACTATCGCAATGAGCCGTCCGGCGGCATTGGCGCGTTCACCCCGGACAGTTTCCCGGTATTCGATACTTTTCACGAGAATTGCTATTTCATTGCCGATTCCAATCACGGATACAAAATGATCGGCGTAGGCAAGCTCGTGGCCCATGAGCTGTGCGGCGGCACGAGCAGGCTGCTGGAACCGTTTCGCTTCTCGCGCTACGCCGAAGGGCGCCTGCACCCGGTCTCCCACAGCCCGTTTCCCTGGAGTTAGATCGCCATTCCCGGGACAATACCCCTCGTGCCCGGGCTCTGCGCCAATCTGTCCATGCTGTTCACGGAGGTCGATTTCCTCGATCGCTTCGCGGCGGCCGGTCGGGCGGGCTTCACGGCTGTGGAGTGCCACTTTCCGTATGACCACGACAAGGACGCCCTCGCGGCGCGGCTGCATGAGCATGGCCTGATCCAGGCGCTGCACAATCTGCCGGCTGGCAACTGGGATGCGGGGGAACGTGGTATCGCCTGTCATCCCGATCGCGTCGGGGAATTCCAGGACGGGGTGGGCCGGGCCATCGACTATGCTACGGCCCTGGGCTGCCCGCGGGTGAACTGCCTGGCGGGTGTCGCGCCGCCGGGGGTTGAAGCCGATCGGCTGCATGAAACCCTGGTCGGGAATCTTGCTTTCGCCGCTGACAGGCTCGAACGGGCCGGAATCAGGCTGCTGCTCGAGCCCATCAATACACGGGATGTTCCGGGCTTTTTCGTCAATCGGACGACGGACGCGGTCCGGATCATGGATGCCGTAGCCTCGCAGAACCTGTATCTCCAGTACGACATTTATCATATGCAGGTGATGGAGGGGGACCTGGCGTGCTCAATCGAGCGTCTGCTCGGCCGCATTGGGCATATTCAGCTCGCCGACAACCCCGGCCGCCACGAGCCCGGCACCGGAGAGATCAATTTTCCGTTTCTGCTCGGATACATCGACGCACTGGGCTATGACGGCTGGATCGGCTGCGAATACGCACCGGCCCGGGACACCGTCGAGAGCCTGGAATGGGCCCGCTCCCATCTCGGCAACCCGGCCGGCCGGGCGTGAGTAGAAAATTCCGCTATAATCGAATGTCAGATGATGAGAAAAGCCTCCCGGCGGCCGCGCCGAGGATTGGCGTTGTCACGCGCCGGCAGACCCAATAGCTGCAGCTCGCGGCGTCAACGGAGTTCCTGCACACCGGTTTTGAACCTCCATGAACGGGGGCTGAGCCGTCCCGGACGGGTATTTAACGTTGTCGGCGCCCGCGACGACTGGAATCGCCGGGCACATCAGGCACTGTTTCCAGGCTAGCCGGCATATCGGGCGCCGGGTGGGCCGGCGGTGCCCGGTTTCTGACGTTTCAAGATCAGACTATCGTTTGAGGGGGAAAGGTATGTTGACCGCACTGCTGGTCGGCGGGACACGGGTTCGCCTGTGGAGCCTGACCGGCCGCGAACGGCTCGAGCGGCAGCTTCGGGCCCTGGAAGGCGTCCGCCTGGTGTCAGAGGCGTCGGCGCTGCCTTCGACGGGGCGGGTGCTGCTGATCAGGGCGGATCATGTCTTCGAACAGCGGGCGCTGAAGGGCCTGCTCAATCTCGACGGGCTGTTGCTGCACGCGGGGACACCGGTTGCCGCGCACCTCGATGCCGGCGTCGCCGCCCGGGGGCTGCGCGCGCTGGAGCACGGCGCGACTGAAGACCTGCCGGCGTTCGAAGTCGACGCCCTGCAGACATTCGAAAAAACGCTGCGCAAGTGCGGGCCGCCCCTGGTGACGCGGGTTACCGCCGACACCCGCAGAGACATTGAAGACCGCCTTTACGGGGCCGCCTACAAGGGCATTACCGATTTCGTCACCAAGTGGTGGTGGCCGCGGCCCGCCAAGGCCGGGGTGCGCTGGTGCGCCCGCTTGGGTGTATCGCCCAACATGGTGACCTCCACGGGCCTGGTGCTGATGCTTGCAACCTGCTGGCTGTTCTATCAGGGCCATTACGCCGCCGGCCTGCTGCTGGGATGGCTGATGACCTATCTCGATACGGTGGACGGCAAGCTTGCCCGGGTAACGGCGCAGGCCAGCCCGGTTGGGCATGTGTTGGACCATGGCATGGACATTCTGCATCCGCCGTTCTGGTACTGGCTGTGGGGCCTGTCCCTGGTGCACTTCCAGCCGGTCGCGGACATAGACAAGCCCGATCTCTACGTGGCGATATTCGCCGCCTACGTGGGTGGGCGGCTCATCGAGGCGCTGTTCAATCTGCTGGGAGACACCAGCATATTCTCGTGGCGGCCGTTCGATGCGTATTTCAGGCTGTACACCGCGCGCCGCAATCCGTGTCTGGTGTTGCTGACCGCGGCCTGGGCGCTGGGAAGCCCGGCCCTGGGATTGTGGCTGGTCGCCGCATGGACCGTTCTCAGTACGGCAATAATGCTGTTGCGACTGCTTTACGGAGTCTGGGTCCGTGTCGTGGATGGCCGGTTGACCTCGTGGCTTGCCGAGCCCGACGCCTCCCGGCTTCATCCGCGCGCCTACGAGGAGTTCTCGGCGACGCGCCAGGCTTACGGCTGAACGGCCGATCGTCAGCGGCCGGGACGCCGGTCAGCCGGTTTCCGCGAGCTGACGGATGCGATCAACCAGCTCGGCGTTGACCGCCCGCGGTCCCTTGTCCAGCCGGTTCCTGTGCCGCCGCTGTCCCGGGAGGCGTACGTCCGGATATGACTCGAGCTTCTGGAAGAATGCCTCGGCAGCCGCCGCCCAGTCGTTCGAGCCGGACGTGATATCGGGCGACAATGCCAGTATGAACTGGCCGCCCGGTGGTGGCCCGCCGTCGTCGTTGTCCATGCGGCCGGTTTCATAGCTGACCGTCTCGCCGACGAGGGGACCGGCAAGCAGCTCCACCATCATGGATATGTGGGACCCCTTGTAGCCGCCGAACGGCAGCAGCATGCCTTCAAGTATTTCCTTCGGGTCCGTCGTCAGCTCACCTCGCTTGTTCAGGCCCGTACCCCTGGGTACCTCGTGATTGTCCCGGGCGGCGATCTGCACGTCCCCCATGGCCATCGCCGCGGTAGCCATGTCGAAAACCACGGGTGTGCCGCCGGGGCGGGGCCAGGCGAATGAGACCGGATTGCTGCCGTACAGCTTTTCCGTGGCGCCGTATGGCGCCACCATCGGCATGTAATTGACGCAGGTGAACGCGGCCAGCCCGTTGTCGGCCAGCGCCTCGGTCTCGGGCCAGAGCGCGGCGAAATGATGCGAGCGCACGATGGAAAGCATGGCGATGCCGTATTGCTGGGCGGCCGCAATCAGGGGCTCCAGGCAGCGGGAGTGCGCAAGGGGCGCGTAGCCATTGTCCGCGTCGCAGCGGATCATCACGGGCGTGACGGACTCGACCTTCGGACTGGCATTGGCATTCACCTTGCCGCTTTTCAGGGAGGCAACGTAACCGGGAATCCGGAACAGGCCGTGTGACAGCGACCCGTCGCGTTCCGCCCGCATCACGGTGTCGGCGACGATGTCCGCCATCTCTTCGCTCGAGCCGGCCGCCAGGAGGGCGCGTTTGGCGAGGTCGTGAATCTCGTTCAGTGTCAGCTCGGTGGTGGTCATCGGTTCGACCCTTGTTCTTGTGGTTTGGACGAGTTGCCTGCCGGCATGTCGCCGCCCGAAGGCCCGCTAGGAACGATGCCGGATCTTCGACTCGGTTTTCTTCGGGTGGCCCCGGAGATGCCGGTAGTGATTGACCGCGGGCTCGGCAAAGCGCTTTAGCACGGCATTGATGTCCGAATGCCTGCGCAGGTCCTGGAAGACGGCAGTCGCCGCGAGGCGGTCGCTGATTTCGTAGTACGGAGAGGCCCCGGGCGTCAGTGTGGCGTCGTTGTCCCGGACCGGGACTTCGTTGTTCAGAATCTTTTCCAGCAGGCTCTGGATGGTTTGAGAAAAGAACTTCTTGATATCTTCTTCTGATTCGGCGTGGTTCAGT